>NZ_JBHUSC010000026.1:0-95188 GCF_042673805.1 Streptomyces sp. NPDC057010
GCCCCGGCCCGCCGGACGGGTGCATTCGGTGTGTGCGCCGCCGACATGCGACGATGTGCGGCATGTCGCAGCCGCCCCCCAACCGGAGCTCGGCGTCTCCTCCGCCCGCGCGCCCGGACGCCTCCATGTCGCTGCTGACGCACGTGATGGACCACAGTCTCGACGAGGGCTACGCGGAGGCCTCGGCCCGGCGCGAGGCGGAGGGTACGGCGGGGCTGCCCCGCACCCTCAAGGCCAAGCTGGCGCTCGCCGCCGGGCTCGTGCTCGCCGCCATGGTCGTCACGCTCGGCGCCGCCGAGGCGCGGATAGCCGCGCCGGTGCTGGCCAAGGAGCGTCAGGAACTGATCGACCGCGTGGAGCGGGCCGACGAGCACGCGAAGACCCTGGAACGGGACATCGAGCACCTGCGGACGGACGTCGCCGACCGCCAGCGGGCCGCGCTCAAGCAGCCCGGCGGGGGACAGGGTGAGCTCGTGGCGCTGCTGGCCGGTGCCACGGAGGTCCGCGGGCCGGGGATCAAGCTCGTCGTGGACGACGCGAAGGGGTCCTCCTCGGGCGGTGGTGGCGGTCCGCGCGAGAGCGCGGGATTCTCGGACACCGGCCGGCTCCGCGACCGCGACATGCAGAAGATCGTCAACGGGCTGTGGCAGTCCGGGGCGGAGGCCGTCTCGATCAACGGGCAGCGGCTGACGGCGCTGTCGGCGATCCGGGCCGCCGGTGACGCGATACTGGTCGACAACAGGCCGCTGGTGCCGCCGTACGAGGTGCTGGCGGTGGGGGACAAGAAGCGGCTCGGCACGGCGTTCCAGGATTCGGCGGACGGCCAGTACCTGCACGTTCTCCAGGAGAGCTACGGGATCCGCTACACCCTGTCCGCCGCGGACGAGGTGCGGCTGCCGGCCGCGTCGAGCCTGACCGTACGTACAGCTACAGCAGCAGAGCAGCAGAAGGGTGCATCGTGATCGCGGTACTGGGCCTCGTGGTCGGAGTGGTGGTCGGACTTCTGGTCCGGCCCGAAGTGCCGGCCGTGGTGGAGCCTTATCTGCCGATCGCCGTGGTGGCGGCGCTGGACGCGGTGTTCGGCGGTCTGCGCGCGATGCTGGACGGCATCTTCGTGGACAAGGTCTTCGTGGTGTCGTTCCTGTCGAACGTGGTCGTGGCCGCACTGATCGTCTTCCTCGGCGACAAGCTGGGCGTGGGCTCGCAGCTCTCCACGGGCGTGGTCGTGGTCCTCGGCATCCGCATCTTCTCCAACGCCGCGGCCATCCGTCGGCACGTGTTCCGGGCGTGAGGCCGATGAGTACGAGCGATACCCCGCCCGAGCGTCCGGAGCGTCCCGAGGGATCGGAAGGTCCCGGGGCGGCGATTCCGCCGGTCCCGCCTGTTCCCGCCCTTCCCGCGGGGCCGTCCGCCGACGTCCCGCCGGCCGGGCCCGAGCAGACCGGCCGGCAGCGGCTCGCGGCCGGGCTGTGGCCGCCGCGGGTGAGCCGGGCCCAACTGATCGTCGCGGTGCTGCTGTTCGTCCTGGGCCTGGGTCTGGCCATCCAGGTGCGGTCGAACAGCGACTCCAGCGCGCTGCGGGGAGCCCGTCAGGAGGACCTCGTACGGATCCTCGACGAGCTCGACGGGCGGACCAAGCGCCTGGAGGACGAGAAGCAGAAGCTGGAGGACCAGCGCAAGGAGCTGGAGAGCAGCTCCAACCAGGCCGAGGAGGCCCGCAGGCAGACCGTGGAGAAGGAGCGCCAACTCGGCATCCTGGCCGGTACGGTGGCAGCGCAGGGCCCGGGCATCACGTTGAGGATCACCGATCCCAAGGGTCAGGTGCGGTCCGACCAGCTGCTGGACACGCTCCAGGAGCTGCGGGCGGCCGGGGCCGAGGCGATCCAGATCAACGGCGTGCGCATCGTGGCGGGCTCGTACTTCTCGGACGAGAGCGGTGGGGTCGGAATCGACGGTAGGAAGATCACACAGCCCTACGAGTTCCGGGTGATCGGCAAGGCCCAGGATCTGGAGCCCGCGCTCAACATCCCCGGCGGTGTCGTGCAGACGCTGGAGAAGGAACAGGCGACCGTCGCCGTCACACGGTCGGCGAAGATCGTTGTGGATGCCTTGCGGGCTGCGAAGCAGCCTGACTACGCTCGGTCGTCATCGTGAGGAAGCGGAGCGGAGAGTGGACCGGCTCACGCGGGAGGATGCCTGCGGGGGGTCGGCGCACCGAAGTCGCGGTGCGTGGTGGAAACTGTCTGGTGGTTACGGACGTTGTGAGAATGTCCGGGTCGGCAGGTTGTGCATTCGGAGTTCGTCCTGCCCCACGGGCGGGTCTGTTTCGGTCAAGGGGAATCGCCCGTGAAGTTGTTTGAGAAGTTGTTCGGCAAGAAGAACCGTGAGGAGAGCGGTGCGGCACGTCACCGCGCCGGCCACGGTGAGGCGGAAGGGCAGGGCGACCGGCCGCTCTTCCGGGATGAGGTCGCGGGCGCGGGCGACGATTCGGGCGCGTACGGCGCGTCGTCTGTTGACCCTGCTGGTTCCGGACGCATAGGTTTCGGTGAACCATCAACCTCTACTACGGGTGGAGGGTTTGCCCCCGACCCGTATGCGACCAACGCCTCCGCGGGGCAGCCGCGGCGCGAGGAGCCGTCCATGTCGGCCGAGCAGATTTGCAGCAGGTGCGGACACCGCAGCGATGCGGCCAGTCGCTTCTGTTCCAACTGCGGGGCGCCGCTGCGGGCGGGTCTGACGCCGGAGCGTGCCTCGGAGACCACGTCCACCATCTCGATCTCGGGCCTCGAGGCCTACGAGGCCGAGGTGTCGGGACAACAGCACGTGTCGTCCTCGCTGTCCCCCGAGGCCCAGGCCGCGGTGGAGGCACTGCCCCCGGGTTCCGCCCTGCTCATCGTGCGGCGCGGCCCCAACTCCGGCAGCCGCTTTCTGCTGGACGGTGAGCTGACCACGGCGGGCCGGCACCCGCAGAGCGACATCTTCCTGGACGACGTCACCGTCTCCCGGCGCCATGTCGACTTCCGCAGGGGCCAGGACGGCGGTTTCACCGTCTCCGACGTCGGCAGCCTCAACGGCACGTACGTGAACCGTGAGCCGATCGACTCCGTCGCCCTGCACAACGGCGACGAGGTGCAGATCGGCAAGTACCGGCTGGTCTTCTACGCGAGCCTGCGGAGCGCCTGACCCTCCCCCGGGCGCGGTCCGGGGGACCCCCAGAGGGAAGGTCCCATGCTGCGCACCACGACGGGCGGTGCCGGAAAGAACGGCGCCGCCGGCTCGGCCGGGCGGCTGGTGAGCATCGGTACGGTGCTCACCACGCTGCGTGACGAGTTCCCCGAAGTCACGATCTCGAAGATCCGTTTCCTGGAGGCGGAGGGTCTCGTCGAGCCCCGGCGCACGCCCTCCGGATATCGCAAGTTCAGCACCGAGGACGTCGAGCGGCTGGCCCGCATCCTGCGGCTGCAGCGCGATCACTACCTCCCGCTGAAGGTCATCCGCGAGCAGCTCGACGCGGTCGCGCGCGGTGAGCAGGTCCGTATCCCGGCGCCCACCGCGCACGGGGACGCCGTGGATCCCGCCGGCCCCGCGGCCGTCTACGGCGAGGTGGGCCGGGAGCGGCCGACCGCGGCCCGGGTGGGCCGCGCGGAGCTGCTGGCCGCCGCCGAGGTGGACGAGGTCCAGCTCGTGGAGTGGGAGTCCTACGGGCTGCTCGCCGAGGCGCCCGGCGGCGGTTTCGACGCGGAGGCCGTCACCGTGGCCCGGCTGGTGGCCGATCTCGGGCGGTTCGGGCTGGAGCCGCGGCACCTGCGCGCGATGAAGGCCGCCGCGGACCGGGAGGCGGGCCTGGTGGAGCAGGTCGTGGCACCGCTGCGCCGGCACCGCAACCCGCAGACCAGGGCGCACGCCGAGGCGACCCTGAAAGAGCTCGCGGGGCTGTCCGTACGGCTCCACGAGGCGCTCGTACAGACGGCCCTCGGGGTGCGTCTACCGTGATGGAGGGGGCCCCGACTACCCAAACCGGCCGGGCACGTCCTAGGGTTACTGTGTGAACGAGCTCGACGTTGTGGGTGTCCGGGTGGAAATGCCCTCGAACCAACCGATCGTGCTCCTGCGTGAAGTGGGAGGCGACCGGTACCTCCCCATCTGGATCGGTCCAGGGGAGGCGACCGCCATTGCCTTCGCGCAGCAGGGGATGGCCCCTGCCCGGCCGCTGACGCACGACCTGTTCAAGGACGTGCTGGAGGCGATCGGCGAGGAGCTCACCGAGGTCCGGATCACGGATCTGCGGGAGGGCGTCTTCTACGCGGAGCTCGTCTTCGCCAGCGGGGTCGAGGTGAGCGCGCGGCCTTCCGACGCCATAGCGCTGGCCCTGCGGACGGGGACGCCGATCTACGGCAGTGACGGCGTGCTCGACGACGCCGGGATTGCCATTCCCGACGAGCAGGAGGACGAGGTGGAGAAGTTCCGCGAGTTCCTCGACCAGATCTCGCCCGAGGACTTCGGCACCGGCCCCCAGCAGTGAGCCGCCGGCCGCGCCGCTCGTGTCGTCCTCGCAGGACTTTCAGCCCATTCGAGTAGCCTTTCCCCGCAAAGGGATACGGGAAACCACTCTCAGGGTGATTATCACTCGGCGTGCCGAGTGTGGCGATCGTTGACGCACCCCTGGTGACTGCCTACCTTCAAGGTGGCAGGTCAAGGACGGAGGGTCGGCGTGAGGATCACGGGCGACGGTACGACCGGGGGCATCCCCGTACGGAGTGACGGTGGACCGTACCCGCTGCACGGCAGCGCGGCCGGTTCCGCGCGCCGTCAGCCGGAGTCGACGCCGGTCGGACCGGTGGGGGGCGACCCGGCGCCCGAGCAGATCGGCTACCGCGGGCCGACGGCGTGCGCCGCGGCCGGCATCACCTACCGGCAGCTCGACTACTGGGCGCGGACCGGGCTGGTGGAGCCGAGCGTGCGGCCCGCCTACGGGTCGGGCACGCAGCGGCTGTACAGCTTCCGCGACGTCGTCGTCCTCAAGATCGTCAAGCGCTTCCTGGACACCGGTGTGGCGCTCCAGAACATCCGCACGGCCGTGCAGCACCTGCGCGACCGCGGGTTCTGCGACCTCGAGCGGATGACCCTGATGAGCGACGGCGCCACCGTCTACGAGTGCACCTCGCCGGACCAGGTCGTGAGCCTGCTCCAGGGCGGGCAGGGCGTCTTCGGCATCGCCGTGGGCGTGGTGTGGCGGGACGTCGAGAGCGCGCTGTCGCAGCTGCACGGGGAGCGCGTGGACACCGGCGAGACCCTGATCGGGCACAACCCGGCCGACGAGCTGGCCGCTCGCCGCAATCGCGCCGTCTGACCCGCGGGGCGAAGATCACCGCGTTGTCAGTGGCGTAGGGCAGCATCGGGGTGTGAGAGCCGCGCCGACCATCCTGCATCTGGACATGGATGCCTTCTACGCCTCCGTCGAGCAGGCGTCGAAGCCCAGCCTGCGCGGGAAGGCCGTCATCGTCGGCGGGCTCGGGCCGCGGGGCGTCGTCGCCACCGCCTCGTACGAGGCCAGGCGCTTCGGAGTGCATTCGGCGATGCCGATGGCGCAGGCGCGGCGGCTCTGCCCGAACGGCGCCTACCTGATACCGCGCTTCAGCCTCTACCGCGAGGTCAGCGACGTGGTGATGGCCCTGCTGCGCGAACTGTCGCCGCTGGTGGAGCCCCTGAGCCTGGACGAGGCCTTCGTGGACCTGGAGGCGGGCGGGACCGCCTTCGACTCGGCGACGGCCAGGGCGACGGGGGAGCGGCTGCGGGCCGACATCCGGGCCGCCACGGGCCTCAGCGGCTCGGTGGGTCTGGCCGGGTCGAAGATGCTGGCCAAGGTCGCCTCCGAGGAGGCCAAGCCGGCCGGTCTGCTGCTGATCGAGCCGGGCACCGAGCGGGAGCTGCTGGCGCCCATGTCGGTGCGGACCCTGCCCGGCGTCGGGCCGGCCACCGGCGAGCACCTGCGCCGCGCCGGGATCACCACGGTGGGGGAGCTGGCGGAGGCCGGCGAGGACGAGCTGGTCCGGATGCTGGGGCGCTCGCACGGCGTCGGGCTGTACCGGATGGCGCTGGGGCTGGACGACCGGCCGGTGGTCGCGGAGCGGGACGCGAAGTCGGTGTCGGTGGAGGACACCTTCGACGTGGACCTGCACGACCGCGTGCGGATCCGCGGCGAGGTGCAGCGGCTCGCCGACCGGTGCGTGCAGCGGCTGCGGGGATCCGGGCATTCGGGGCGCACGATCGTGCTGAAGGTGCGCCGGTACGACTTCTCCACCCTGACGCGCTCGGAGACCCTGCGGGGGCCCACGGACGACCCCGCGGTGGTGCGGGAGGCGGCCGCCCGGCTGCTGGAGGGTGTGGACACCACGGGCGGCGTGCGGCTGCTGGGGGTGGGGGTGACCGGCCTGGCGGACTACACGCAGGAGGACCTGTTCGCGCAGTCGCAGGCCGAGGAGACGCGGGCCGCCGAGGCGGAAGGGGAGGGCCGGGAGCCCGGCGGTGCCGTCCTCGCGGTGGGCGGGGGTGTGGAGGCCCTGGCGGCCGCCGACCAGGCGCCGGGGCCGTCAGCCCCGCCCGGGGCGCCCGGCGGGGCCGAGGCCGCTCCCGAGCGGCGGTGGCCGGCCGGGAGCGACGTACGGCACGCGGTGTACGGGCCCGGGTGGGTGCAGGGCAGCGGGGTCGGGCGGGTGACCGTACGGTTCGAGCAGCCCGGATCGCCGCCCGGCCGGGTGCGGACCTTCCG
Organism: Streptomyces sp. NPDC057010; assembly: GCF_042673805.1. Lineage (NCBI taxonomy): Bacteria > Bacillati > Actinomycetota > Actinomycetes > Kitasatosporales > Streptomycetaceae > Streptomyces > Streptomyces sp. NPDC057010. The sequence goes on from NZ_JBHUSC010000026.1 coordinate 6,770, forward strand.
GGTGGAGGACCCGGACCTGGAGCCGTCCGATCCGCTGCCGCTGGTGGGGGACGGAGCCGGAAGGGACGGTCTAGGGGCGGTCTAGGGGCGTCCTAGGTGGTGTCGTCGCCCGCCAGTCGGCCGAAGTCGTGCTGGAAGTCCGTCGGGAGGGTCACGTCCAGGCCGTAGTGGTGGTAGAGCTGCAGCTCCTGTTCGGGGGAGAGGTGGCGGCCGACGCCGAAGTCGGGGGCGTCCTTGATCAGGGAGCGGTCGAAGGGCACCCGGAGGGTGTCGCCCACCAGCTCGCTGGGCTCCAGCGGCACGAAGGCGTCCCGGCTGAACAGGCCCGTGCGGACGGCGGCCCATTCAGGGACGCCCGTGGCATCGTCGAGGTAGACCTCGTCGACGGTGCCGATCTTGGCGCCGTTGCGGTCGAACGCCTTGCGGCCGATCAGGCTGCGCGGATCGATGTCGGTCTGCACGGTCCCTCCAAATGGTCGCAACTCCTCCGTAAGCACTACAGAAGTGCATATCGGGAAAGCAGGCCACTCGGGGAGGCTCCAGATCCTCGCTGGTAGGCTGGGTGACGGCTGTCGACCCTGTGCGGGAGAGTCCTCCGAGTGAGCGTGACGGAGGCGCCGAAGGAGCAAATCCTCCCCGGAATCTCTCAGGCATACGTACCGCACGGACGAGGCCACTCTGGAAAGCAGGGGCGGGTACCGGGCGCGCAGTGCCGGTTCCCCTCCTCACCGACGGTGAAAGCCGGACCGCACGGGCGACCCCCGTGAGGCCCGGTGAAACTCTCAGGTTGAGATGACAGAGGGGGAGGCCGTCCGGGTGCCCGCGCCGTGGTGCCCCTCGCAGGTCATACGACCAGGAGGCCTCCGTAATGACCGCCAACCGCATTCCGCTCTCCCAGCTGGAGCGAGGCATCCCCTTCGAGCAGCGCCACATCGGCCCGGATGCCGAGGCGCAGGCGAAGATGCTCGCCCAGGTGGGCTACGGCTCCCTGGACGACCTGACCGCCGCCGCGGTGCCGGATGTCATCAAGACCGCAGAAGCGCTGAACCTGCCCGAGGCGCGCACCGAGGCCGAGGTACTGGCCGAGCTGCGCTCCCTCGCCGACCGCAACCAGGTCCTCACCCCGATGATCGGTCTCGGCTACTACGGGACCTTCACGCCGCCGGTGATCCTCCGCAACGTGATGGAGAACCCGGCCTGGTACACGGCCTACACGCCGTACCAGCCGGAGATCTCGCAGGGCCGCCTCGAAGCGCTGCTGAACTTCCAGACCGTCGTCGCGGACCTGACCGGCCTGCCGACCTCCGGTGCCTCGCTGCTCGACGAGGGCACCGCGGCCGCCGAGGCCATGTCGCTCGCCCGCCGCGTGGGCAAGGTCAAGGACGGCGTCTTCCTCATCGACGCCGACGTGCTGCCGCAGACCATCGCCGTGATCGAGACCCGCGCCGAGCCGACCGGTGTCGAGGTCGTCGTGGCCGACCTGAGCAACGGCATCCCGGCCGAGATCGCCGAGCGCGGTGTCTTCGGCGTCCTGATCCAGTACCCGGGCGCCTCCGGTGCCGTGCGGGAGATCAAGCCGCTCATCGACCAGGCGCACGAGCTCGGTGCCATCGTCACCGTCTCCGCCGACCTGCTCGCCCTGACCCTGCTGACCTCCCCGGGCGAGCTGGGCGCGGACATCGCGGTGGGCACCACGCAGCGCTTCGGCGTCCCGATGGGCTTCGGCGGACCGCACGCCGGTTACATGGCCGTCCAGGCCAAGCACGCCCGCTCGCTGCCGGGCCGCCTCGTCGGCGTCTCGGTGGACGCGGACGGCAACAAGGCCTACCGCCTGGCCCTCCAGACCCGCGAGCAGCACATCCGCCGCGAGAAGGCCACCAGCAACATCTGTACCGCGCAGGTGCTGCTGGCCGTCATGGCGGCCATGTACGCCGTCTACCACGGGCCGGACGGCCTGCGGACGATCGCCCGCCGGACCCACCGCTACGCGGCCCTGCTCGCCGCGGGTCTCCAGGCCGGCGGCGTGGAGATCGTGCACGGCTCGTACTTCGACACCATCACGGCCCGTGTGCCGGGCCGTGCGGCCGAGGTCGTCGCCGCCGCCCGCAAGGGCGGGGTGAACCTCTACCAGGCCGACGCCGACCACGTCTCCGTCTCCTGCGACGAGACCACCCTGCGCGCCGACATCGAGGCCGTCTGGGCCGCCTTCGGCGTCACCGCCGACATCGAGGCGCTCGACGAGACCACGGCCGACACGCTGCCCGAGGGCCTGCTGCGCTCGGACGCGTACCTGACCCACCCGGTCTTCCACCAGCACCGCTCCGAGACCGCGATGCTGCGCTACCTGCGCAAGCTCTCGGACAAGGACTACGCGCTGGACCGCGGCATGATCCCGCTGGGCTCCTGCACCATGAAGCTCAACGCGACCACCGAGATGGAGCCGGTGACCTGGCCCGAATTCGGTCAGCTGCACCCCTTCGCCCCGGTGGAGCAGGCCGAGGGCTACCTCACGCTCATCACCGAGCTGGAGGAACGTCTCTGCGAGGTCACCGGCTACGACAAGGTCTCCATCCAGCCGAACGCCGGCTCCCAGGGTGAGCTCGCCGGCCTGCTGGCCGTCCGCGCCTACCACCGCGCGAACGGCGACGAGCAGCGCACCGTCTGCCTCATCCCGTCCTCCGCGCACGGCACCAACGCCGCCAGCGCCGTGATGGCCGGCATGAAGGTCGTCGTCGTCAAGACCGCCGACGACGGCGAGGTGGACGCGGCCGACCTGCGCGCCAAGATCGAGCAGTACCGCGACGAGCTCGCCGTGCTGATGATCACGTACCCCTCCACGCACGGCGTGTTCGAGGAGCACGTCGCCGACATCTGCGCCCAGGTGCACGACGCCGGCGGCCAGGTCTACGTGGACGGCGCGAACCTCAACGCCCTGGTGGGCCTGGCCAAGCCGGGTCACTTCGGCGGGGACGTCTCGCACCTGAACCTGCACAAGACCTTCTGCATCCCGCACGGCGGCGGCGGCCCGGGCGTCGGCCCGGTCGGCGTCCGGGCGCACCTGGCCCCGTACCTGCCGAACCACCCGCTCCAGCCGACGGCCGGTCCGGAGACGGGCGTCGGCCCGATTTCGGCCGCGCCGTGGGGTTCGGCGGGCATCCTGCCGATCTCCTGGTCGTACGTGCGCCTCATGGGCGGCGAGGGCCTCAAGCGCGCGACCCAGGTCGCGGTGCTCGGCGCCAACTACATCGCCAAGCGCCTGGAGCCGCACTACCCGGTGCTCTACACCGGCCCGGGCAACCTGGTCGCGCACGAGTGCATCATCGACCTGCGTCCGCTGTCGAAGGCGACGGGCGTGAGCGTGGACGACATCGCCAAGCGCCTGATCGACTACGGCTTCCACGCACCGACCATGTCCTTCCCGGTCGCCGGCACGCTGATGATCGAGCCGACGGAGTCCGAGGACCTCGCCGAGATCGACCGGTTCTGCGACGCGATGATCGCCATCCGCGCCGAGATCGAGAAGGTCGCCTCGGGCGAGTGGCCGCTGGAGGACAACCCGCTGGCCAACTCCCCGCACACCGCTGCGGCGCTGGGCGGCGAGTGGAACCACCCGTACACCCGCGACGAGGCGGTCTTCCCGGCCGGGGTCACGGCCGCCGAGAAGTACTGGCCGCCGGTGCGCCGCATCGACGGTGCGTTCGGCGACCGCAACCTGGTGTGCTCCTGCCCGCCGCTGGACGAGTACGACAACTGAGCCGACGCGCCTGGCGTGAGGTGACGGCATGAACAAGGGGCCGGTCCGGGAGGTTCTCCCGGACCGGCCCCTTCGTCGTCGTTCTCGTTGCTCCGTCGGCTAGGCCGCCGCGAGCGGGCGATGCGGGGCGATGATCTGGCCGTCGGGCAGCAGCTCACCGGTGTCCTCGAAGAGCAGGACGCCATTGCACAGCAGGCTCCAGCCCTGCTCCGGGTGATTGGCCACGGGGTGCGCGGCCTCCCGGTCGGCGGAATCGGCTGACGGGCAGGCTGGCTGATGCTGGCACATGGATGCGTTCTTTCGCTGCGGTGTGGTCTGCGTGCTACGGCTCGATACGTTGTTCATGGCCGTCCCCCTGGGTCATCCCCGCACCCGCGGGGAGCTTGTCATCAGTCTTCCCCCACGACAGCCGCTTCGCAGGCATTTCCCGCCGGCTGTCCTCATAGATTGATGACGCATCACCCGTGCGGGCGGTTCAGGCCAACTCCCCTGTCAATTCGGATGGTTCGCCACTGGTCCGAGCGGACTAGGCCGAATGGGCAACCCGGGTCACCGGGCAGGTCAGGCCGCCGGAGCGGCCAGCGAGGGCGGGACCGGCGCCGTCGCGGGGGTCAGCCGGTGGGTCATGACGGGCAGCAGCTCGGAGACGGGATGCGGCCGGTACGCGGCGATGCCGGGCGGGGCCGGGGCCAGCGGCACCAGCAGGTCCTCGCCGGCGGGCAGGCCGGCCGACGCGTCGGCGCCGACCGCACCGTGCAGCCACAGGGTCAGCATGTACAGCTCCGGTACGGACAGCAGCCGGGGCTGGTAGTTCGTGCCGAGGGACTCCGCCTGGCGCAGGGCGCGTTCGGTGGCGGCGACGTAGGGGCCCTCGAAGAAGTGCGAGAAGGCCCAGCCGTCCGGTGTCAGCCGGGTGTCGGCGGCCGCGACGTAGCGGTCGCCGCTGCGGATCAGGAACCGCCATCCCGTGAGCCGGGTGCGCGGCGGCCGGCCGCCAGCCGCCAGACCCGACATGTCCAGCCGGTCGAGGACGTGCACCGGGAGCGGGAGTTCGGCGGTCAGCGGCCCCTGGATCGCGCGCAGGGACGGGGTGTGCGCCTCATGGACGGCGGTGGGGGAACCGAGTGCCGCGAGGACGCTGCGCAGGGCGGGCGCGGGAGCCGGAGGGACATGCAGCGGCATGGTGGGTCGCCTCTCACTTGGGAGACCTGTGGAACGGGGGCAGGTGCGGACGGCGCTGTCGCATTCTGGGGCCAGAGGGGGGCTGAGGGGCAATGGCCGCGCGCCAACTCTCTGCCTCGTTTGCGGAGTTTATACGACATGTGTTCACGCAGTGTTTCGGCTAGCTGTCCCGCCTATTGCCGACAAGGCGCTTACCGGTCCCGCTGACATGGCATTCATGCCGGTTGCGCGCGAACGTTCCGCGCTGACCTCGGAGGTTACCGGAAGGGGGCTCGGCTGGAAAGCATCGGTTATTCGGGAGGGGCAAAGTCGAGGGGGAATGTGCGCGCGGGGAGTTGCCAGGTGAATGTGCCGAAGCTCCCTTCGGCCAAACCGGCGCGCGCTCCGCGCCACTCGCGCCCCCACCGGCGTTATGGATCACGCTGTCTGGGCATCATCGACCGTACACACGCGTCCGGGTGCCCCGGGCCAGGCCCACTCGAGGAGGGACGCTTCGATGGGGGAGAAGGTCGTGGCGGGCGGATTCGACCTGTCCGATCGCCAGCGGTATCGAAGGAAGCTTCACGAGTGCCTGGAGGGACTGGAGCGACTTCTGGCGGAGAAGAGGTTCGATCGCCCGAAGAACATGATGGGACTGGAGATCGAGCTGAATCTCGCGGGTGCCGACGGTTTGCCGAGAATGGTGAATGCGCAGGTACTGGAGCGGATTGCGAGTCCTGATTTCCAGACCGAACTCGGCATGTTCAACCTGGAGGTGAACGTCCTTCCCCACCGGCTCGGCGGCCGGGTATTCGACCAGCTCGCCGAGGAACTCAGCGCGGGGCTCGGCTACGCGCACCGGCAGGCCGCGGAGATCGACGCCGGGGTGGTGATGATCGGCATCCTTCCGACGATCTCCCGCGAGGACCTGGTCACCGCCAACCTCTCGGCGGTCGACCGCTACTCGCTGCTCAACGAGCAGATCCTGATGATGCGCGGGGAGGACTTCACCCTCGACATCGAGGGTGTGGAGCGGCTGGAGTGGACCTCCGGGTCGATCGTGCCGGAGGCCGCCTGCACCTCCGTACAGCTGCACCTCCAGGTGACCCCCGCACGCTTCGCGGACGTGTGGAACGCCGCGCAGGCCGTGACGGCCGTGCAGATAGCCGTCGGCGCCAACTCGCCCTTCCTGTTCGGGCGCGAGCTGTGGCGGGAGTCGCGGCCGCCGCTGTTCACGCAGGCCACCGACACCCGGCCGCCCGAGCTCCAGGCCCAGGGGGTGCGCCCGCGCACCTGGTTCGGGGAGCGCTGGGTGGACTCCGCGTACGAGCTCTTCGCGGAGAACGTCCGCTACTTCCCCTCCCTCCTGCCGATCTGCGACGAGGAGGAGCCGCTGCGGGTCCTCGCCGAGGGCGGGGTGCCGGCGCTCCAGGAGCTGGTGCTGCACAACGGCACCGTCTACCGGTGGAACCGGCCCGTGTACGGGGTCGCCGACGGGGTGCCGCACCTGCGGGTGGAGAACCGGGTGCTGCCGGCCGGACCCACGGTCGCCGACGTCGTCGCCAACGCCGCCTTCTACTACGGGCTCGTACGGACCCTCGCCGACGAGCCGCGCCCGGTGTGGACCCGGCTGCCGTTCGCCGAGGCGGAGGCCAACTTCGACGCCGCCTGCCGGTACGGGATCGACGCGCGGCTGCGGTGGCCGCGCCGTGGCCGGGGCGGCGGGCTGGCCGGCGTGTCCGCGGTGCGGCTGGTACTGGACGAGCTGCTGCCGATGGCGGCGGCCGGGCTGGACGCCTGGGGCATCGAGCCCGCGGACCGCGACCGCTACCTCGGGATCATCGAGGAGCGCTGCCGGCGGCGGGTGAACGGGGCGACCTGGCAGGTGGACACCTACCACCGGGCCCTGGCCTCCGGGCTGACCCGGGAGGAGGCGCTGGCCGCGACCACCCGGCGCTACAGCGAGCTGATGCACAAGGGCGACCCGGTGCACACCTGGCCCGTGGGCCTGGGCACACCCCCCGAGGAGGAGGTGGTGATCCCGGCGCAGCGCGGGGTCTGAGCCGCCGCCCGTCCCGCCGTTCCGCCGCGATGATCCCCTTGGCCCGCCGAGGAGGCAGTATGGGGAGGTCGGAAACGGAATCCCGCCGTGCGATCGCGCGGCGGGACGGCGGGAACGGGAGTCGGGCGTGCGCACGGAGCCGGAGCCGGTGGTCGTGGAGCTGGGCGGGGACGGGCCGCGTCCCGGAAGGGCGCTCCTGCGCACCGAGACGCTGCTCGTGCTGGCGCTGTCGCTGGGCGCGAGCGGGGTCTCGGCGCTCATCAGCTTCATCGGCTCGCTCACCAAGCCCGGCGGGCTCAAGGACCAGGCCGCCACGCTCAACGCCTCCCACGCCCCCGGCCGGCCCTGGCTGGACCTGGCCTGGCAGCTGTTCGGCATCGGCACCGCGCTGGTCCCCGTCCTGCTGGTGGCGCACCTTTTGACCCGCGAGGGGGCGCCGGGGCTGCGGGTGCTGGGCTTCGACCGCACCCGGCTGCTGGGGGACCTCGGGCGCGGTGCCCTGGTGGCCGCCGGGATCGGGAGCGCCGGGCTGGTCTTCTACCTGGGCGCCCGGGCCTCCGGGGCCAACCTCACGGTGGTGCCGGAGGCGCTGCCCGACGTGTGGTGGAAGTTCCCCGTGCTGATTCTCTCCGCGGTGCAGAACTCCGTGGTGGAGGAGGTCATCGTGCTGGCCTACCTGCTGCGCCGGCTCGACCAGCTGGGCTGGTCGCCGATGGCCGCGCTGCTGGCCAGCTCCGTGCTGCGCGGCTCGTACCACCTCTACCAGGGCATCGGCGGCTTCATCGGCAACGTCGTGATGGGCGTCGTGTTCGTGCTGGCCTACCGCCGCTGGGGCCGGGTGGGGCCGCTCGTCGTCGCGCACGCGCTGCTCGACATCGTGGCCTTCGGCGGGTACGCGCTGCTCGCCGGCAAGGTGGGCTGGCTGCCGACGCCGTGACGGCCGGGCCGGCCCGGCCTGCGGGGGTCACGGGGAGGTGAGCAGTTCCCCGTCGAGGACGGTGACCGCGTGTCCCGTCAGCAGGGTGCGCTCGCCCGCCAGGGTCACCCGTACGAGACCCTTGCGGGCGCCGCCCTGGAGGCCGGTCAGTTCGGTACGGCCCAGGCGCTCGGCCCAGAACGGGGCCAGCGCGGTGTGGGCGCTGCCGGTGACCGGGTCCTCGTCGATCCCGAAGGCGGGGAAGAACCCGCGGGAGACGAAGTCGTACCCGAGGGAGGGATCCTCGGCGGGCGCGGTGACGATCACCCCGCGCCGGGCGAAGGCGCGCAGGGCGGCGTGGTCCGGCGCCAGTTCGCGGACGGTCTTCTCGTCCGCCAGCTCGACGAGGAGGTCGCCGATGTGGTCGGCGGTGTCGTGCACCGAGAGGATCGGGGCGCCGCCGAGCGCGTGGTCGACGGCGACCGGAGGCGCGACCGGGGTCAGGGTGGACGTCGGGAAGTCCATGGTGATGGTGCCGTCCCCGGCGGCCTCGGCCGTGAGGATGCCGCACCGCGCGCTGAAGCGGATCCGGCCGGTGGCGAGGCCGCAGGTCGCGAGGACGTGGGCGGTGGCGAGCGTCGCGTGGCCGCACATGTCGACCTCGGCCGCGGGGGTGAACCAGCGCAGCGCCCAGTCGGCGTCCCCGCCGGGCGGCAGGGGGTGTGCGAAGGCGGTCTCGGAGAGGTTGACCTCGGAGGCGACCTGCTGGAGCCAGGCGTCCGGGGGGAACTCGCCGTCGAGGAGCAGGACTCCGGCGGGGTTCCCGTGGAAGGGGCGGTCGGTGAAGGCGTCGACGATTCGGATGCGCATCCCCCGACCGTAGGGCCGTTCCTCGATCACCGACAAAGGCCAATCCGGGGTGACTGGCCTTGTTCCGCGCTGTTCGCTGAAGAAGTTTCCGATATATCGTTGACGCATCGCGATGGATCAACGATAGTGGAGACATCGGACAACCGATGAAGCAGGGACAACGTGACGAAAGGAGCGCGGTCATGCGTTCACACGGACAGCACGGACATGAGCACGGACGGGGACACGGCCACTGCGGGCCCGATCGTCGGGAGGAGTTCAAGGGGCGCCGGGCCGCCTTCGGCCCGTTCGGGCCCGGTTTCGGCGGCGGCCCCTTCGGCGGGCGCGGGGGCCGCGGCGGACCGCGCGGCCGGGCCCGGCGGGGTGACGTGCGCGCCTCGATCCTGGCGCTGCTCGCCGACCGGCCGATGCACGGCTACGAGATGATCCAGGAGATCGGCGAGCGCAGCGGCGGGGCGTGGAAGCCCAGCCCGGGGTCGGTCTACCCGACCCTCCAGCTGCTCGAGGACGAGGGGCTCATCACCAGCGCGAGCGAGGGCGGCAAGAAGCTGTTCACGCTCACCGACACGGGCCGCACCGAGGCCGAGTCGGGCCCGGAGGCCCCCTGGGCCGACGCCGGGCGCGGCCTGGACTTCGAGGCGATGCACGAGATCCGCTCGGCCGGTGTCGGTCTGTGGGAGGCGTTCGGGCAGGTCTTCAAGACCGGCTCGCCCGAGCAGCGCGAGAAGGCCCTCGCGGTCATCAACGACGCCCGCAAGAAGCTCTACCTGATCCTGGCCGACGAGCACTGAGTGCGCGGCGGCCACCGGCAGCCGGCAGCGCGCCCCGCGCATCGTGCGCGGGGCGCGCTGTCGTGCGTACGCGAGTCTCCGGGGCGGGCGTCAGGCGACCAGGCCGGCCAGCTTGCGGAGGGATTCGTTCAGCGCGGCGGTGGCCGAGTCCTTGAGCTTGCCCGCCATCAGGGAGACGGCGGCGCCGGTGAACTCGCCGTCGATGCGGACGGTGGTGGCCCCGCCGTCCGGGGTCAGGGTGTACCGGGTCAGGACGGCCACGCCCATCGGGCCCTTCCCGGTGATGGCGAAGACCCGCTCGTCCTCCAGCTCCGAGACGGTCCACACGACCTCGGCGGGGAAGCCCATCATCTTCATGTTCTCCGCGAAGGTGGAGCCGACCGCGAGGGTCTCCGGGCCGCCCTTCGGGAAATTGGTGTGGGTCATGCTCCACTGGCCGTACGCGTCCCAGTCCGTCAGCTGGGACCAGACCTTCGCGGCGGACGCCTCGATGCGTGATTCCGCGGTGACTTCGGCCATGCGACCACCCCTTCTCGTCGGGTACGTGCGGCGGAACGTAGCCCCGGCGGGCGGAACATTCAATACTGACGACCAGTCAGATATCCCGGGGCGGAGTCCCGCGGTGTCGAGTGCGTCTCAACAGGTGTCATGCCTGTGACGGTACTGACCGGCCCTGTCATGATGGCCCGATGCAAGCGACAGGCAAGAACGCCGGACTGGGCCTCGCCCTGGTTTCGGCGTGCGCGTTCGGCGGTTCGGGAGTGGCGGCGAAGCCGCTGATCGAGGCGGGTCTGGACCCCCTCCACATGGTCTGGCTCAGGGTGGCCGGGGCGGCGCTCGTGCTGTCCCCGCTGGCCTGGCGCCACCGCGACCTCGTGCTGCGCAAGCCCGCCCTGATCGCGGGCTTCGGCCTGGTCGCCGTCGCCGGCGTGCAGGCCTTCTACTTCGCTTCCCTGTCCCGGATCCCCGTGGGCGTGGCCCTCCTGCTGGAGTACCTCGGGCCGGCGCTGCTGCTGGGCTGGATCCGCTTCGTGCAGCGCAAGCCCGTCACCCGGGGCGCCGCGGCGGGCGCCGCCGTGGCCGTCGTCGGCCTCGCCTGCGTGGTGGAGATCTGGGCCGGGCTGAGCCTGGACCTGCTCGGGGTGCTGTTCGGGCTCGCCGCGGCCTGCTGCCAGGCCTTCTACTTCGTCTTCGCCGACCAGGGCACCGACGGGGACGACGTGCCCGACCCGCTCGGCGTGATCGCGTACGGCATGATCATCGGCGCCCTGGTGATGACGGTGATCGCCCGGCCGTGGGAGATCGACTGGCAGGTGCTGGAGGGCCAGGCCTCCGTGGGCGGGACGATGCTGCCCGCGCCGGTGCTGCTCGGCTGGGTGGTGCTGGTCGCCACCGTCTTCGCCTACCTGACCGGCGTGGTCTCGGTGCGCAGGCTGTCCCCGCAGGTCGCGGGCGTGGTGGCCTGTCTGGAGGCGGTCGTCGCCACCGTGCTCGCCTGGGTCCTGCTCGGCGAGCACCTCTCGACCTGGCAGATCGCCGGCGGCGGGCTGGTCCTGGGCGGCGCCTTCATCGCGCAGTCCTCGCGGCCGACCCCGCCGGCCGCGGCGGATCCGGCCGTTCTGGACCACGAGACCACGGCCGCATAGGGTGGCGGGCATGCCGTCGACCGTGCTTCCGCCTCCCGCCGCCTAGCGCGGGCGGCCACTCTGCGAATCCACCCGGCCCGGGAGTTCCCGGGCGGGTGCGCGCTGCCCGCGAAGCGATGACCTGCCTCTTTCATCCTTCACGCATGCGCGGAGACTTCACGTGTCGAACCTTTCGCCCGCTGCCGGGCGCAGTCTGCTGTACCTCGTCGTCGCCGGAGCCGCCTGGGGCACCGCGGGGGCGGCCGCCTCCCTCCTCTTCCTCGCCAGTGACCTCGGCCCGCTCGCCCTGACCTTCTGGCGGTGCGCCGGCGGGTTCGTGGTGCTGCTGGGGGTGCTCGCCGTACGCCGGCCCCGCCCGGCGCCGGGGCGGGTGCGGCCTTCCGTGGGCTCCCTGGTGGCGACCGGGCTGATGTTCACGCTCTTCCAGGCCGCGTACTTCGCCGCCGTGCGCGAGACCGGCCTCGCGGTCGGCACCGTGGTCACCCTCGGGGCCGGGCCCGTGCTCATCGCCCTCGGGGCGCGGTACTGGATGGGCGAGCGGCTCGGGCGCGGCGGAGCGGCCGCCGTCGCGGGGGCGCTCGGCGGCCTGGCCGTGCTGGTCCTGGGCAGCGGGGGCGGTGAGGTGCGCCCGCTCGGTGTCGGCTGGGCGCTGCTGTCGGCCGCCGGATACGCGGCGATGACGCTGCGGGCCCGCTGGCTCGGACAGCGTGGCGCGGGCGGGGATCCCCTGGTCACCGCCGCGTGGTCGGTGGGGGTGGGCGCGCTGTGCCTGCTGCCGCTCGGCGCCGTCGAAGGGCTGCTGCCGCACACCGCCGAGGTCGGGCGGGTGCTCTGGCTGCTGGTGTACGTCGCGACCGTGCCGACGGCGCTGGCGTACGCGCTCTACTTCACCGGAGCCGCGGCCGTACGGGCCGCGACCGTCTCCGTGATCATGCTGATCGAGCCGGTGAGCGCGGCGGCCATCGCCGTCCTGCTGCTCGGGGAGCGGCTGACCGGCGCGGTGGTGCTGGGCACCGTACTGCTGCTGGCGGCGGTGGGGGCGCTGATCGCGGCCGAGGCGCGCAGGCCCGCGGACGGGCCGGCCGGTGATCCGGCGGGCCCGTCGGCCGTCGTGGCGCGGAGTCCTCAGAGCGCGGCGAGGTAACCCGGGGTGGCGATGCCGGGGGCCAGGTCCGCGGCGGGTACGGGGGCCCCGTACGCCGGCGCGACCGGGACCACGCCCGCCCAGTGGGGCAGGTCCATGTCCTCGGCGTCGTCGTTCGGCCCGCCGGTACGGATCTTCGCGGACACCTCGGTCAGGTCCAGGCGGATCACCGCCGTGGCCGCGAGCTCCTTGGCGTTGGCGGGCCGGGAGTCCGCGGAGCGACCCGGGACGACGTGGTCGACCAGGGCGTCGAGTGCCATCCGGCGCTCCGCCTCGTCGGTGACCTGGTAGGCGGTGCCGTGGACGACCACCGAGCGGTAGTTGATCGAGTGGTGGAAGGCCGAGCGGGCCAGCACCAGGCCGTCGACGTGGGTCACCGTCACGCACACCGCCAGGCCCGGGTCGGCCTTTCCGGCCGCGAGGAGGGGGCGGGAGCCGGTGGAGCCGTGGATGTAGAGGGCCTCGCCGACCCGCCCGTAGAGGGTGGGCAGGACCACCGGCGCGCCGTCGCGGATGAAGCCGAGGTGGCAGACGTAGGCCTGGTCGAGTATCGAGTGCACCGTCTCGCGGTCGTAGTGCGCCCGCTGGGGGGAACGCGTGGGGACCGTGCGGTCGGTGGGCGCGTACGCGTCGGTGACAGGCGTGGCGGTCATGCTGCGCTCTCCATTGCATTAGTGCATAATGTTCTTTGTGCTAGGAGACTATACAATCACAGGGCGGCGCGCATCCGAGATCGCGGCGAGCGTCGAAGCGGGTGTCGGCTCGGGGGCGCTCGCGCCGGGAGCGCTGCTGCCGCCGATGCGGGAGCTGGCCGGTGAGCTGGGCGTGAATCCCAACACGGTGGCGGCCGCGTACCGGACGCTGCGCGAGCGCGGGGTCATCGAGACCGACGGGCGGCGCGGCAGCCGGGTGCGGGCGCGGCCGGCGAGCGCGCCGCGGGACGCCGCGCGGATGGCGGTGCCGGCGGGCGTACGGGACATCACCGCGGGCAATCCCGATGTGGCGCTGCTGCCTCCGCTCGACGGGGCACTGGCGGCAGCCGCCCGGCGGTACGCGGCGGCGCCGACGCTCTACGGGGAGGACCCCGTCGTCCCCGAACTGGCGCGACTGGCCCGGGCCGATCTGGATGCCGAGGGGGTGCCGGGCGGGCCGATCGCGGTGACCTCGGGAGCGCTCGACGGGATCGAGCGGGTGCTGGCCGCCCACCTGAAGCCGGGGGACGCCGTCGCGGTCGAGGATCCTGGGTGGGGCAACGTGCTCGACCTGATGCCGGCGCTCGGACTGCGCATGCTGCCGGTGGCGGTGGACGACGACGGCCCGAAGACCGAGGCGGTGGCGCGGGCGCTGGCGGCCGGGGCGCGGGCACTGCTGGTGACCGCCCGCGCGCAGAACCCCACCGGGGCGGCGGTGGGTGCGCGGCGGGCGGCGGAGTTGCGGGCACTGCTGGCGGAACACCCCGGGGTCCTGGTCATCGACGACGACCACGGCCACGGGATCGTCGACCTGCAACTGCACCCGCTGGCCGGGGTGACGCGGCACTGGGCGCTGATCCGGTCCGTGGCGAAGGCGTACGGCCCGGACCTGCGGCTGGCCGTGCTCACCGGAGACCCAGTGACGCTGGACCGGGTGCGCGGGCGGCAGCGGCTGGGCCCCGGGTGGGTGAGCCGGCTGCTCCAGTACGCGGTGGTGGAGCTGTGGACTTCGGGAGCGGTGGACCGGGCGGTGGTGGCCCGCTCGTACGGGGAACGCCGCGACGGGCTGGTCGCTGCGCTGCGGGAGCGGGGTGTGGCGGCCCACGGGCGGAGCGGGCTGAACGTGTGGGTGCCGGTGGCCGATGAGACGGGGGCCGTGACCAGGCTCCTGGCCGCGGGCTGGGCGGTCTCGGCCGGAGCCCGGTTCCGGCTGGAGGCCCCGCCGGGGGTGCGCCTGTCGGTGTCGCTGCTGACGGCGGCCGATCTGCCGAGGCTGGCGGATGCCGTGGCCGACGCGGTCCGGCCGGGCGCGCCGGGGGTCCGCTACGACTGACCCCCCCGGGGGGCGCGGCCGGAGCCGGGGCGTCAGCCGGCCAGTTCCACGAGCGCTACCAGGAGGAGCAGGGCGCAGGCCAGGCAGACGGCCGCGCCGAGGAAGCGGAAGACGCCGGCCGTCACGGTCCGTTCGGGCGCGTCGAGGTGGCCCCGGCTGTGCCTGCGCAGCTCGGCGTTGGCCTCGCCCCGGCGCGCGAGGGCGGTCGCCGAGTTCCGCACGTCCAGCGCGAGCGCGCCGCCGAGGATCAGGCCGGTCAGGCTCAGGACCAGTAGGAAAATGCCGGTGTTCATATGGTGCCCCCCGGGCGTCGCAGTGATCGCCCGGACCGTAGCAGACGTCAGGCGGGGCGCCGCGGGCCGCGGCGGGTTTGGGTGAGGGCCGCGCCCGTCAGGACGATCGCGGCGCCGAGCGGGGTGTTCCAGTGGAGTTGTTCGCCGAGGACCAGGACGCCCGCCGTGGTGGCGATGACCGGGATGAAGTACGTGACCATCTGGGCGGTGGTCGGGCCGATCTCCGACACCAGGCCGTACTGCATCTGCAGGGCCATGCCGGTGCCGAGCGCGCCCAGGGCGATCACCGACAGGGTCGGCCAGAGGGGGAAGGAGGTCGGCGCGGCCGTGAACAGGCCGCTGACCAGCGTGAGCTGGAGCGTGGAGACGAGCAGCTGGCCGCCGGTCAGGGCCACCGGGGAGCCGGGGGTGCCGGCCAGCGTGCGCCGGACGTAGATCCAGCCGACGGGGTAGCAGAGCGAGGCCAGCAGGGCGAACGCGGTGCCCTTGGCGTCGACCCCGGAGAAGCCCTGCCAGGCGCCGAGGACCGTGAGCACGCCGAGGAAGCCCAGCCCCAGGCCCACGAAGCGGCGGCGCGTGGGCCGGTCCTCCGACAGGGCGACCAGGGAGAGCGCCATGCCCCAGAGCGGCGAGGTGGCGTTGCAGATGCCGGCCAGGCTGGAGGGGATGCTCAGCTCCGCGTACGCGAACAGGGAGAAGGGGGCGGTGTTGAGCAGGAGCGCCGCCACGGAGAGGTGGCCCCACGTCCGCAGGCCCCGGGGGAGCGGCTCGCGGCGGACCAGCAGGACGGCCAGGAGGGCGAGCGCGCCGAACAGGACCCGGCCCAGGGCCACCTGGAACGGCGCGTAGGCCTCGGTGCCCACCTTGATCAGCAGGAAGCTGAAGCCCCAGATGACCGAGAGGATCGCGAAGCGGACGCGCCAGTCGAGGAGGACGCCCCGGCGGGCGGTCTTCACGGCGGGTGGGGCGGGAGTGGAGAGGGTGGGGCGGCGGCGGGTGGTCGGTGCGCTCATGTGACTTACTGTGCTCGTATCAACTTCGTAGGACAAGCGAGACTTCCTGTGGGTGACGGCGTAGCATCGCTTACATGTTGAACCTGGAGCGCCTGCGCACCCTCGACGCCCTCGCCCGCCACGGCTCGGTCAGCGGGGCTGCCGACGGACTCCACGTCACCACCTCCGCCGTGTCCCAGCAGATGGCCAAGCTGGAGCGGGAGGTCGGCCAGCCCCTGCTGGCCAAGAACGGGCGCGGGGTCCGGCTCACCGACGCCGGGCGGCTGCTCGCCGATCACGCGGCGCGGATCATCTCCCAGGTGGAGCTCGCCCAGGCCGACGTGGAGGCCCAGCGCGGCTGCGCCGTCGGCGAGCTGCGCATCGGCGCCTTCCCGACCGCCATGCGCGGACTGCTGCCCCAGGCCCTGTCCGCCCTGCGCGACGGCCACCCGGAACTGCGGCCGCTGGTGCGCGAGCAGGAGCCCGAGGAGAGCATGGCCGCCGTGGTGCGCGGGGACCTCGACCTGGCGCTGGCCATCGACTGGCACAACAAGCGCATGCCGGTGCCCGCCGAACTCACCCGGACCCATCTGCTGGACGACTCCGTCGACATCGCGGTCCCGGTCGGCCACCGGCTGGCCGACCGGACCGGGATCTCCCTCGCGGACTTCGCCGACGACGACTGGATCTCCTGGAACGAGGGGCAGTTCTGCCACGAGTGGCTCGTCTTCACCCTCCGCGGTACCGGGATCGAGCCGCGCATCGCCCACATCGCCGAGGAGCACCACACCCAGCTGGCCTTCGTGGAGGCCGGGCTCGGGGTGTGCGTGGCGCCGAAGCTGGGCCGCGGCCCGGTGCCGGCCGGGGTCCGGCTGCTGCCGGTCTGCGACTCCGTACGCCGCCACGTGTACGCCGTCTGGCGTGCGGACGCCGACCGCAGGCCCTCGATCCGGGCCGCCGTCGAGTCGCTGCGGCAGGCCGCCGCCGCGCTCTGAGCCCTACAGCTTGCGGAAGTCCCACGAGACGATCGACTCGGGGGTGAGGCGGATCCAGGCGTGCCGCCCGTCGTGCGGCATCTCCTCCATGCCGAAGTTCTTGACCGGGAAGATCCGCTCCGCTTCGGCCAGTTCCGGGCAGGGCTCGCCGGTGCGCGGGGCCTCGCCCACGAAGACGGCGCTGCCGGACAGCTCCACGCCGCGCAGTTCGTCGTAGGACTCGCCGGAGTCGACGACCACCGAGATGCGCGGGTCCTTGCGCAGGTCGGACCAGCGCCGGCTGCGCGTGATCGAGTACAGCCACAGCGAGGTGCCGTCCCAGGCGAACCACAGGGCGCCCACGTGCGGGCGGCCGTCGGCGGAGACCGTGGCCACCCGGCAGGTCCGCTGCTCGCGCAGGAAGGCGTCCAGCTCCTCGTCGGTCATCATGATCCGGCGGCCCCGCCGCTGTCCCCGGTCCGAGCGTGTCGAGTCCTGCCGTGCTCCGGTCATCCGTCCCGCACCCCTTCACATCTGACTGTGTGTCAGGAATCATGCGGGCTCTTCCGTCGTCACGCCAGGGGGAGCCATGCAGGATCTCGATCCCGCCACCACCGCGCTGCTCACCGTCGAGTGCCAGAACGGCGTCGTGGGCGAGGAGAGCGCCCTGCCCGAGCTCGCGAAGGAGGCCCGGGAATCCGGGATGCTGGAGCGGGTCGCGGCCCTGGTGGAGGCCGCGCGCGGGGCCGGGGTGCAAGTGCTGCACGCCGTGGCCGAGCGGCGGCCCGACGGGCTCGGGGCGAACGACAACGCGCGGCTGTTCCGGGCCGCCGGGAAGCTGCCCGTGCGCCAGCTGACCGGCAGCAGCGCGGTGGAGGTCGCGCCCCCCATCACCGTGGCCGAGCGGGACCTCGTCGTCCGCCGGCTCCACGGGCTCTCCCCGATGGCCGGCACCGATCTGGACGCCCTGCTGCGCAACCTCGGAGTCCGCACCCTCGTCGTCACCGGGGTCTCCTCCAACATCGCCATCCCGAACACCGTCTTCGACGCCGTGAACCTCGGCTACCGGGTCGTGGTCCCGGCCGACGCGATCGCCGGCGTGCCCGCCTCCTGCACCGCCGAGGTGATCCGCAACTCCCTCGCGCTGGTCGCGGCCGTCACCACCGCCGAAGCGCTGCTCGCACAGTGGGCTCCCGCGCCCTGACCCCCGTACCCCGGGGACCGGACATACGCCCGGCGCCGTCGGGTAGGCGCCGCGCATGGACACGTACCGCATGACTCCCGAGGTCGCGGCGGCCGGACCCGGGCCGCTGCTGGCCGCAGTCGAACGCCTCGAACAGTGGCCCGGGGCCGACGTCCTGATCGGACGGATCCGCACGGCCGTACGGGCGGTGCCGCTCGGGCCGGCCCGCGACCTCCTCCACGGCCGACCGCTGGGCCACCCCGTCCACCCCCTGCTCGTCCAGGTCCCCATCGGCACCTGGCTCTCGGCCGCCGTACTGGACCTGCTTCCGGGCCGGCACGACGGCGCGCACGTCCTGATCGGCGCCGGGCTGGCCGCGGCGGCACCTGCCGCATGGGCCGGGTGGGCGGACTGGGCGGAGCTGCCGCCCGAGCAGGCCCGCACGGGTCTGCTCCACGCCCTCGGCAACACCGCCGGGATAGCGCTCTACGCGAGCTCCCTCCTCGCCCGCAGGCACGGCCGCATCCGGCGGGGCAAGGCGCTGGCGATGGCCGGACTCACCGCGGTCGGCGCGGCCGGCGCGCTCGGGGGCCACCTGGCCTTCCGCCAGGCCGCCGGCGCGAACCACGCCGAGGACGTCCCGCACCTCGTGCAGGACGGCTGGCACCGCGTCGGGCCGCTGGCCGGCTTCCCCGTCGGCCGGCCGGGGCGTGCCCGCGTCGACGGCGTGGACGTGCTCGTCGTACGCGAGAGCGAGGAAACCGTCCGGATCCTGGCCGAACGCTGCGCCCACATGGGCGGGCCCCTGTCGGAGGGGGAGGTCTCGGAGGGCTGCGTACGGTGCCCCTGGCACGGCAGTGTCTTCCGCCTCTCGGACGGATGGAACGTCGAGGGCCCGGCCACCTCCCCCCAGCCGGCTTTCGACACGCGCATCGTCGACGGCAACGTCGAGGCCCGGCTGCGCCACCTGCACCAGCCCCGTACCCGCTCCGGACGGCAGGCCGCGTGAGGATGCGCGCAGCAGGACTCACCCGGCCGCGGCGGGACCGCGGGGGGAGAGGTGGTAGACCGCGAAGGCCCGGTCGATGACCGGCATGGCGACGTTGCGCACGGCGATCCCGCCCGCGGTCATGCCGTGCTCGGTGCCGAGGTGCGCGTGGCCGTGGACGGCGAGGTCGGCTCCCTCCTCGTCCATCGCCTCCGCCAGCAGGTAGCTGCCGAGGAAGGGAAAGATCTCCAGGGGCTCGCCCGCGAGGGTGTCCGGCACGGGCGAGAAGTGGGTGAGGGCGATCCGCAGCGCGCTGCGCTCCTCCTGCAGGGTCCGCAGGGCCCGGCCCAGGCCCTCGGCGCAGGAACGGGTGTAGCGGATGAACGCCTTCATCTCCGGCTCGCCGAACTCGCTGCCGCTGCGCCCGGCGAAGCCCCCGCAGAAGCCCTTCGTGCCGGCGACCCCCAGCCTGGTGCCGTCGAGGTCGAGGAGCACGCCTTCGCCCTCCAGCACGTGCACGCCGGCCGCGCGGAGCTCGTCGGTGACGGCCTGCTGCTGGTCGGTCTGGTAGTCGTGGTTCCCGAGGACCGCGACGACGGGAACGGGCAGGCCGACCACCTCCGCGGCCACCACGCGGGCTTCTTCCGGGGTGCCGTGCCGGGTCAGGTCGCCGGCGAGGAGCAGTACGTCGGCGCAGTCGCCCAGGGTGTCGAAGGCGGGCCGCAGCATGCCGGCGCTGTCCGGGCCGAGGTGGATGTCCCCGACGGCGGCCACGCGGATCATGACAGGTCCTCGGAGTGGTCGGGCGGCCCGGCCCGGCTGACCGTGAGGTCGTCGTACCAGCTCAGACCCGCGAGTTCCTCCCCGACGACCCGCAGGACGGCCGCACGGCACCTCTCGTCGGGGACGCGGCCCCGGACCACGGCCATGAGACCGTGCGTCTCGACCCGTACGCCCAGTTCGGCGGTGTCCTCGCGGGCCAGCCGGTCGCGCAGGTGCTCGATGCGGTACTCGATGATCCCGGTGGAGGTCATGGTTCCTCCTGCGTTCCCTCCGGGCGGACGATGACGCGGAGCTTTTCGAGCAGGTAGAGGAACGCGTCGGACAGCGGGGCCGCCCGGTGGTCCCGGTCCAGCCGCTCCCAGTCGATCTGTTCGCGCAGCATGCGGGCCATGGGCAGCAGCTCCCCGAAGTCGCAGTAGTGCTCGCACAGCGCCGCGAGCCTGCTGTCCATCAGGTCGGTGGGCGCGAGGACCGGCATCCACACCGAGTCCACCGCCTTGACGCTCGCCCGCTCCAGGAGCTCCGTACTGACCGGGCGCCGGGCGAGTTCGAAGATCAGGTCGATCTCCTCCCCGCCCGAGCGGCCCTTGACCAGCCAGTCCTCCGGGGCCCGGCGCATGGAGATGCCGCCGACCTCCAGGGCCTTGATCGCCGCGTCGGCGTCCTCGGGCCGCACGCAGAAATCGGTGTCGTGCTGGAAGCGGGCCGGCAGGCCGTGGGCGAAGGCGGCGACGCTGCCGGCGAGGGCGAAAGGCTGTCCGGAGCGCTTCAGCAACGCTGCCACGTGCTTGGTCGTCTCCAGGATCGCCTGGGTGTGGTCCTTCGGCAACGGGCCCTCTTCCACCGGCACCGGGGCCCTCAGGCCTTCCGGCGGGACGATGCCCCCCAGGGGGCGGGTGGTTTGCGGGGTCACGGAGCGCCTCGATGGTTGACGTCGGCGGTGCCACGTCGCTACTGGGCCACCTACCCGTCCGGGCCCGTTGAAACCCTTGGGACGTGACGAGTGCGAGGGGAGGCGGCGAACGGCACCGAGCCGGGAAAAGCAGTGGATCATGCAGGGGGATCGCCAGCTAGCCTGGGCAAATGCTCACAGAAGTGATCGCGACCCGCTACGTCACGCCCCTGCGTGAAGGCGGCTCGCTCCCGGGGCTCGTCGAAGCCGACGACCTCGGTACCTACGTCATGAAGTTCACCGGAGCCGGCCAGGGCCGCAAGACCCTCGTCGCCGAAGTCATCTGCGGGCGCCTCGCCCAGCGGCTGGGCCTGCGGGTCCCGCGGCTGGTGCAGATGCAGCTCGACCCCGTCATCGGGCTCGGCGAGCCCGACCAGGAGGTGCAGGAGCTGCTCAAGGCCAGCGGCGGGCTCAACCTCGGCATGGACTTCCTGCCCGGCTCGATCGGCTTCGACCCGCTCGCCTACCGGGTGGACCCGGTCGAGGCGGGGCGCGTGGTCTGGTTCGACGCCCTGATCAACAACGTGGACCGGTCCTGGCGCAACCCCAACATGCTGGTCTGGCACGGGGACGTCTGGCTCATCGACCACGGCGCCACGATGATCTGGCACCACAACTGGCCCACCGCCGCGGCCGCGGCGGCCAAGCCGTACAACGCCTCCGATCACGTACTGGCCCCCGTGGGCCCGGACATCGCGGCCGCGGCGGCCGCGCTCGCGCCGCTGGTGACCGAGGAGCTCCTCACCGAGGTCGCGGCCGACGTCCCCGACGAGTGGCTCGTCGACGAACCCGGCTTCGACTCCACCGACGCGCTGCGGCGCGCCTACGTGGAGGCGCTGCTGCCGCGCGCGGCCACGATCCACGAGAGGATCACCATGGAGGCCGAGGTCAAGGAGCGGTCCGGTCCGCCGGGCTGGCTCGCCGAGCGCCTCCCTCCCCAGTCGGACAAGAACAAGCAGAAGAGCGGCAACGAGTGACCGAGCGGGACGTGTTCGAGTACGCGCTGGTGCGTGTGGTGCCCCGGATGGAGCGCGGTGAGTGTTTCAACGCCGGCGTGATCGTCTACTGCCGGGCGCGTTCGTACGTGGCGGCGCGCACCCACCTCGACGAGGCGAAGCTCCTCGCGCTGGATCCCGGGGCCGACGTGGCCGGGGTACGGGCGGCGCTGCGCGGCGTCGAGGGTGTGTGCGCGGGCGGCGAGTCCGCCGGGCAGGCTGCGGGGGACGACGCGGGACGGCGGTTCCGGTGGCTGATCGCCCCGCGGAGCACCGTCGTACAGCCGGGGCCGGTGCACACCGGCCTGACGGCCGATCCCGTCGTGGAGGTGGAGCGGCTGCTGGACCTGTTGGTCCGCTGACCGGGGTCCGGCCGGTGGGCGTTGACACCGGGTGCCAGGGATCCTAGCGTCTCCTCAGCTGAAGCTACTAAGCGGTTGCTCACCTCTGGGCGGCCGCCTCTCAAGGGCGAGGAGATCCAGCATGTCCACCACCGAGCAGCGCGTCGCGATCGTGACCGGGGCGGCCCGGGGCATCGGCGCGGCCACCGCCGTACGCCTGGCCGCCGAGGGCCGGGCCGTCGCCGTACTCGACCTCGACGAGGCCGCCTGCAAGGACACCGTGGAGGCGATCACCGCGGCCGGCGGCAGGGCACTCGCCGTCGGCTGCGACGTCTCCGACGGCGCGCAGGTGGAGGCCGCCGTCGCGCGCGTCGCGAGCGAGCTCGGCGCCCCGACCATCCTGGTCAACAACGCGGGCGTGCTGCGCGACAACCTGCTCTTCAAGATGAGCGAGACCGACTGGGACACCGTCATGAACGTGCACCTGCGCGGCGCGTTCCTGATGTCGAAGGCCTGTCAGAAGCACATGGTGGAAGCCAAGTTCGGCCGCATCGTGAACCTCTCCAGCAGCTCGGCGCTCGGCAACCGCGGCCAGGTCAACTACTCCGCCGCCAAGGCCGGTCTGCAGGGCTTCACCAAGACCCTGGCCATCGAGCTGGGCAAGTTCGGCGTGACCGCCAACGCCGTGGCCCCCGGCTTCATCGTCACCGAGATGACCGCCCAGACCGCCGCCCGCGTCGGCATGGGCTTCGAGGACTTCCAGGCCGCAGCCGCCACCCAGATCCCCGTCCAGCGGGTGGGCCGCCCGGACGACATCGCCAACGCCATCGCCTTCTTCACGGGCGACGCCGCCGGCTTCGTCTCCGGCCAGGTCATGTACGTGGCCGGCGGCCCGCTCAACTGACGAGCTCACGAAAGGCAGGGCGTACGGCCATGACGGACAGCAAGGAAAACGGCGTCGACAGCGGCAGGGTCGCGCTGATCACGGGGGCGAGCCGGGGCATCGGCTACGGCATCGCCGAGGCGCTGGTCGCCCGCGGCGACCGGCTCTGCATCACCGGGCGCAACGAGGAGGCCCTCAAGGAGGCCGTCGAGCGGCTCGGCTCGGACCGGGTGATCGGGGTCGCGGGCAAGGCGCACGACGAGGAGCACCAGGCGCTCGCCGTCGAGCGGACGATGGAGGCCTTCGGCCGCGTCGACTTCCTGATCAACAACGCCGGTACCAATCCGGTCTTCGGTCCGATCGCGGACCTGGACCTCGGGGTCGCGCGCAAGGTCTTCGAGACCAACGTGATCTCGGCGCTCGGCTTCGCGCAGCGGACCTGGCACGCCTGGCAGAAGGAGAACGGCGGGGCGATCGTGAACATCGCCTCGATCGCCGGCGTCTCCGCTTCGCCCTTCATCGGCGCGTACGGGATGAGCAAGGCCGCCATGGTCAACCTCACCCTCCAGCTCGCCCACGAGATGGCCCCCGGGGTCCGGGTCAACGCGATCGCCCCCGCGGTGGTCAAGACGAAGTTCGCGCAGGCGCTCTACGAGGGCCGGGAGCAGGAGGCCTCGGCCGCCTACCCGCTCGGCCGGCTCGGGCTTCCGGAGGACATCGGCGGGGCCGCCGCCTTCCTCACATCCTCACAAGCGGAATGGATTACCGGTCAAACGCTCGTTATTGACGGGGGAATGTTCCTCAATGCCGGAGTCCACTGACCGATAAACGGACGCATTGGCCTCCGATAGGGGGGTAAATGTGTACCGAATGTGCACGGAACCGGTCAAGTGCCCCGCGAAACCAACCCCTTGGATTCGTGGGGCACTGCGGTAGGGTCTGCCGCACCCCTGGCTGATCGAGGAGCGTGCACGTGTTCAACCGGACCAGATGCCTGCAGATCACTGCGGCCCTTGCGTCCATATCCCTGCTCGCCGGTTGCGGCATGCTCTCGGACGACAGCGCAGACGACGCCAAGCCCGTCATCGTCGGCACGACGAGTGCCCCGAGCACCCTCGATCCCGCGGCGGCATGGGACGGCTCCTGGGAGCTGTACCGGAACGTCTACCAGACGCTCCTGGCCTTCCCCACGGGCTCGACCAAGCCCCAGCCGGACGCCGCCCAGAGCTGCGAGTTCACGGACTCCGCGAGCCAGGCCTACCGATGTACCCTCCGCAAGGGCCTGAAGTTCTCCAACGGGGAGCCGCTCGACTCCAAGGCGGTCAAGCACTCCCTGGACCGGATCAAGACCATCGGCTCCATGACCGGCCCGAAGGACCTCTTCGGCAGCCTGGAGAAGATCGAGACCCCCGACCCGCTGACGGTCGTCTTCATGCTGAACACCTCGGACGCCACCTTCCCGTACGTCCTCGGCTCGCCCGCCGCCTCGCTGGTCGCGCCCAAGGAGTACCCGGCGAACAAGCTGCGCGAGGACGGCAAGGTCACCGGCTCCGGCCCGTACGTCGTCGACTCGTACAAGGAGGGCTCCGAGGCCGTCCTGACCCGCAACGACAGCTACACGGGCTTCGCCAACCGCCGCAACAACGCGGTCACGATCCGCTACTTCGCCGACTCCCAGAAGATGGTCTCCGCGCTCAAGGCGAAGGAGATCGACGCCACCTACCGAGGCCTGTCGGCCGCGGAAGTGCGGGACCTGCAGACCCCCGAGGCGCACGCGCTCGGCGTGCAGGTCGTCGAGAACGTCGGCGCCGAGATCCGCTACCTGGTCTTCAACCCCAAGGACCCGGCGGTCAGCAAGCTCCCGGTCCGCCAGGCCATCGCGCAGACCGTCGACCGCGGCGCGCTCGTCTCCAAGGTCTACCAGGGCACTGCCGAGCCGCTGTACTCGATGGTCCCGAAGGGGGTCGTCGGCCACAAGACGCCCTACTACGACAAGTACGGCCACGCGGACGTCAAGAAGGCCCAGAAGATCCTCAAGGACGCCGGGGTCGCCACGCCCGTCGACCTGACCTTCTGGTACACCACGGACCGCTACGGCTCCTCCACGGCCGACGAGTTCACCGAGCTCAAGCGCCAGCTCGACGAGAGCGGGCTCTTCCGGATCACGCTGCGCAGCCAGCCCTGGAAGGCATTCCAGGACGGCTACAAGCGCCAGGAGTACCCGGTCTTCGGCCGCGGCTGGTTCCCCGACTTCCCGGACCCGGACAACTTCATCGCGCCGTTCGTCGGCAAGGAGAACGCGGTCGGCACCCCCTACGAGCAGCCCCAGATCCTGACCGAGCTGCTGCCCAAGTCCCGCCGCGAGGGCGACCGGTCGGCCGGTGTGCACGAGTTCGAGCAGGCGCAGCAGATCTTCGCCGAGGACGTCCGGCTGCTGCCGCTGTGGCAGGGCAAGCTGTACGTCGCCGCGCGCGAGGACATCGCGGGCGCCGAGCGGGCGCTCGACCCGCAGACCGCCATGCAGATGTGGGAGCTGTACCGCAAGACCAGTTGGTAGCGGCCGCGGCGTTGTCAGTGGCCACCGGTAGGTTCTTCAGCAGTTGAACGGAACTTGTACCGGAGGTTGTCGCCGTGACCCAGATGCTGCCCGAGTCCTGGCTCCCCGTCCTCGGCGGGGAGCTGGACCAGCCCTACTTCAGGGAACTCACCGAGTTCGTCGAGAAGGAGCGGGCGAACGGGCCGGTCTACCCGCCCCACGAGCAGGTCTTCGCCGCCCTGGAGGCCACCCCCTTCGACCGCGTGAAGGTGCTGGTCCTCGGCCAGGACCCCTACCACGGCGCCGGCCAGGGCCACGGCCTGTGCTTCTCCGTGCGGCCCGGGGTCAAGACCCCGCCCTCGCTGCGCAACATCTACAAGGAGATGAAGGAGGAGCTGGACCTCCCCGTCCCGGACAACGGGTACCTGATGCCGTGGGCCGAGCAGGGCGTCCTGCTGCTCAACGCGGTGCTCACCGTCCGCGAGGCCGAGCCCAACTCGCACAAGGGCAAGGGCTGGGAGAAGTTCACCGACGCGGTGATCCGCGCGGTGTCCGAGCGGCCCGATCCCGCCGTCTTCGTGCTCTGGGGGGCCTACGCCCAGAAGAAGATCCCGCTCATCGACGAGGAGCGGCACGTGATCGTCAAGGGCGCCCACCCCTCGCCGCTCTCGGCCAAGAAGTTCTTCGGCTCCCGGCCCTTCACGCAGATCAACGAGGCCATCGCCGCCCAGGGCCATGAGCCGATCGACTGGCGCATCCCGGACCTCGGCTGACGAAGCCCCGCGCCTCGGCGCCAATGCCGGCGCCTCCGGCTAGCTTCTTGACGATCAGACCGGAGCAGGTCTGGCAGGAGCAAGCCGGAGGCCGCCGTGACGGAGCAGCAGGAGGCGTCTGAGGACGCCGTCATGACCAGGATCGGCCAGGCGGTCATCCTGCTGCACGCGGGCGACCGCGAGGAAGCCCGCAACCGGCTCGGGGAGATCTGGTCCGAGATCGGCGAGGAGGGCGACTCCCTCCACCGGTGCACCCTCGCCCACTACATGGCCGACGCCCAGGACGACCCAGCCGACGAGCTGGCCTGGGACCTGAGGGCGCTGACCGCCGCCGAGGCACTGGAGGACGGGCCCGGGCCCGGCCCCGCGATGCGGGTGTTCTACCCGGCCCTGCACCTGAGCCTGGCCGCCGACTACCTCAAACTCCAGCGGCCGGACGCGGCGCGCATCCACCTGGCACGGGCCCGCGCGGCCACCGGCGCCCTGTCCGACGACGGCTACGGGAACGGCGTGCGCGCCGCCATCGCCCGGCTCGAGCGGCGCCTGGCCGGGGAACCGGGCGGGGGGCCCCGGCCGTTTCCCGAACAGTCCCCGTGAACCCGTAGGCCCGTAGGCCCGTACGTGTGTGAGCCGTCGGGCCGGTCAGTCCCCCTCGACGCCCGCGCAGATGCGGGCCTCCGGGCTGTCCGGGTGCCAGCGCCCGTGCCGGCGGCCCAGCGCGCACACGTCGGCGGGCCGCACCGGCAGCTCCTTCACCAGCTCGCGCCCGGCCCCCGCGCCGGGCCCGCTCCCGTCGGAGCGGGCCGCCGGCCGGCCGGGAGCCGCCTCGGCGGGCTTCCGGGGCTCCGGGATGTCCGGAACCGGCGGCGCCGCCTTCCCGCGCCCGCCGGGGGCCTCCCGTACGGGACCCTCCGCGGACCCGTGCTCCGCGGCGGAGGCCGAGGCCGCGGGCGCGGGCCGGCCGGGCCGCTCCGGCACCGCCTCCAGGGCCTCCAGCGCGGGCGCCCGGACGACGACCGGAGCGGCTCCCGGCCCGCCGCGCGGCTCGTGGTGCGGCGGGACCCCGGAAGCGGGGGCCCCCGCCGGCTGCACGGGGCCGGGACTCACATTCACACAGCCGGAGACGGCCGAGACGGCGCAGGCGACTCCGAGCAGCAGCGTTGTCGTGGTTCGGGTTGGATGCACTCGCGCAACTCTGGCGGGCGAGGACCGCGTTGTGAAAACCCTGGGCCCATATTCACCCCGCACGGGTGACGGGCGACCCCCTATTCGCCGGTGGCGCCGTCCGTGTGCTCGCGCAGGCCTTCCGGGCCGGCTCGCGGCGAACCGGCCCCCCGCCACCAGGGATTAAGCTGCGGGCGTCCCACAAGGAACGAACCTGGAGGCCCCCGGTGAAGGTCGGCTGCATCGGACTCGGCGACATCGCGCAGAAGGCGTACCTGCCCGTCCTCACCACCCGCCCCGGAGTGGAACTGCACCTGCAGACGCGTACGCCCGCCACGCTGGAGCGGGTCGGCGCCTTCCACCGCATCCCCGCCGCCCACCGGCACACCGACCTCGACGCGCTGCTCGACCAGGGCCTCGACGCGGCCTTCGTGCACGCCCCGACCGTCGTCCACCCCGAGATCGTCACACGGCTGCTGGAGGCCGGCGTGCCGACGTACGTGGACAAGCCGCTCGCCTACGAGTTCGCCGAATCACTGAGGCTGGTGGAACTGGCCGAGGAGCAGGGGGTCTCCCTCGCCGTCGGCTTCAACCGGCGTCACGCGCCCGGCTACGTGCAGTGCGCCGACCACCCCCGCGACCTGATCATCATGCAGAAGAACCGCGTCGGGCTCCCCGAGGACCCCCGCACGCTGGTCCTGGACGACTTCATCCACGTCGTCGACACCCTGCGCTTCCTGCTCCCCGGCGAGGCCGACCACGTCGACGTCCGGGCCGTGGTGCGCGAGGGGCTGATGCACCAGGTGGTGCTCCAGATGTCCGGCGCGGGTTTCACCGCGCTGGGCATCATGAACCGGCTGTCCGGTTCCACCGAGGAGATCCTGGAGGTGTCCGGGCAGGACACCAAGCGACAGGTCGTCAACCTCGCCGAGATCATCGACCACAAGGGCCAGCCCACCGTGCGGCGCCGCGGGGACTGGGTGTCGGTCGCCCGCCAGCGCGGCATCGAGCAGGTCGTGGACCACTTCCTGGAAGCCGTCGCCGCGGGCAGGACGCTCAGCGCGCGCGACGCACTGCTCACCCACGAGCTGTGCGAGCGGGTGGTCGGCTCGGCTCTGGAGCAGGCCGCCTGAGCACTCGGACGCCGTGCGCCGCGCAGGCCGCCGCCAGCGCGGCGAGGGCCGCCGCCACCGGCCAGTCCCCGTACCGGACGTAGAGGGTGGCGCCCCGGGCGAGCGGGACCTCGTACACCGCCGCCGTGCTCGCGGAGGTGGGCAGGGCGGCCCCGATCCGCTCCCCGGACGGGCCGTGCACCACGCTGATGCCGGTGAGGGTGGCGTGCACCACCGGGCGGCCGTCCTCCGCCGCGCGCAGCGCCGCCAGCGAGGCGTGCTGCGCCGGGGCCCAGCTGTCCTGGAAGGTGGAGGTCGCCGACTGGGCGACGATGAGGTCGGCCCCCGCGCGGGTCAGGTGCCGGCTCATGTCGGGGAAGGCCGACTCGAAGCACACCAGCGGGCCGAGCCGGATCCCGGGCCGGCCGTCCGGGCGGGGCGGCAGCGTCATGACCACCGGCGCGTCGCCGCGCACGCGGTCCTCGCCGGCCGCCTTGCCGACGGAGGTGGCCCAGCCGAGCAGGGACCGCGCCGGCACGTACTCCCCGAAGGGCACCAGCCGCATCTTGTCGTACCGGTCCCCGGTCGGCCCGTCCGCGCCGACGAGCACCGCGCTCTTGCGTATCCCGGGGTCGTCCGACCGCCGCGCGTCCACGTTGACCAGCAGCGGAGCCCCGACCTCCGCGGACAGCGCGGCCAGTCGGCGCGCCAGGTCCGGCCGGGCCGCCAGGTCCTCGCCGACACTGCTCTCGCCCCACACCACCAGGTCGACCGGCTGCCCGGCCAGCGCCCGCGTCAGCCGCTCCCCGGTCGCGAACCGCCGCTCCGCGCCGGTCGAGCCGTCGGCGCCCTCCGCCATCACGCCCGGCTGTACGACCGCCACGCGCAGGGTGCCCGACACCTCCGGCCGCGGCACCCACAGCCACACCGCCCCCGTCAGCACCACGCACCCCGTCACCCCCGCCACCGCCGGGACCCGCGCCCCGGGGGCGGTGACCAGCAGCACCAGGGCGCAGTTCACCGCCACCACCAGCAGGCTCACCAGCCACACCCCGCCGACCGACGCCAGCCGCAGCGCCGGCGGCACCTGCCACTGGCTCGCCCCCAGCAGCCCCCACGGCCCGCCCAGCCCCTGCCAGGACCGGGCCAGCTCCGACAGCAGCCACCCCGCCGGTACGAGGACCAGCGCCGCACCCGCCCGGCCCGGGCCCGGGAGCCCGCCGAGCAACTCGCGCACCAGCAGCGCCCACGGGATCCACAACAGGCCCAGCAGCGCGGCCAGCGGCACCAGGAACACGTGCAGGCTGGGCAGCAGCCAGTGGTGGACGGCCACGATGAAGCCCGCACCGCCGAGCCACCCCTCCAGCGCCGCCCGCCGACCGGTGGGGGCCGACCTCAGCAGCAGCATCCAGGGCACGAGGGCGACGTACGCGAACCACCAGAGCGCGGGCGCCGGGAAGGCGAGCGCGGGCAGGGCGCCGGCGGCGACCGCGGCAGGCCCGCGCCACCGCGGGGACCATCCGCTCCGGATCATGGCGCGCCTCCGCTTCCAGTGTGGCCCTGCCGGACCGGCCCGGCCCGGCAGGGCAGGGGCGTGCTCAGGCGGACATGTGCCGCCACTTCTCGTGCACGGTGACCCGGGTGAGCCGCCAGCCGTCCCCGGTGCGGGCCAGCGCGAAGGTGTAGCGGCCGGCCGCGACGAAATTGGGCGCGGTGACCGTCCCGTCGAACTCCGGCCCCGCCAGCCTCATCGGATTGAGGAAGTCCGCACGGACCTCCGCGTTGTCGCCGGGCGAACCGCCCTGGTCCTCCAGCCGGACGAGCCGGTTGACGACCAGGTGCTGGCGCACCGGGAACAGCTCCATCGTCTGCGCGAGCCAGTCGGCCACCTCCCCGGCGGGGCCCTCGATACCGCCCGCGGAGCGGTAGTCGGCCCGCCCGGACGCGGTGAACAGGGCGCGGTACGCCGCCCAGTCGCCGTCGTCGACGGCCACCGCGTACCCCGTGACCACCTCGTCGATCGCCAGCCGGTCCATTACCGTCGCGAGGTCCACACGCTGCGTCATCGGGACAGTGTGGGGCTGCGGGGTCACGAGGCCAAGGGGCGTGCGCCGACCGGATCCTCCGACGGCCGGATCTTCGCGCGGCCGGTCAGTGACCGGCGTGCACCTCCCGCTGCCGGACCACGACGAGGAACGCGTCGGTGTCCAGGTCCATCACCACCTCGGCCGGCACGCCCTCGCGCATGCGCTGCGCCGCGTACTCCTCGGCGGGCCAGCTTCCCCGCGGACTTCCGGCCGGAAAACGCTCCAGAACCACTCGACCCATGGGACACCCCCTGCGTCTGACTTTCAGGTCTCTCCAGGCACAACGACGCGGAGGCCGCCCGGGAACGTTCCCGAGCGGCCTCCGGTTCACGCGAAGCGGTGGGGCGAGCCCTCCTACGAGCCGGACGCGCCGGCGTCCGCCTCCAGCATGCCCGTGCCGAGCAGCACGAACAGGGCGAGGCCGAGCACGATCCGATAGACCACGAAGGGCATGAAGCTCTTGCTGGAGATGAACTTCATGAACCAGGCGATGACCGCGTACCCGACGACGAAGGCGATGACCGTCGCGAAGATCGTCGGCCCCCAGGTGATGTGGCCGGGGCTCTCGACCACGTCCTTGATCTCGAACGCGCCCGAGGCCAGCACGGCCGGGATGGCGAGGAGGAAGGAGTAGCGGGCCGCCGCCTCGCGGGTGAAGCCGAGCAGCAGACCGCCGGAGATCGTCGCGCCGGAGCGGGAGACGCCCGGGATCAGCGCCATGGCCTGGCAGACACCGAAGATCAGGCCGTCCTTGACGCCGAGTTCCTTCAGCGTCTTGCGCTCGCGGACCGCGCGGTGGCGGCCGCCCTCCTCGTCACGTGCGGCCAGCCGGTCGGCCACGCCGAGCACGACGCCCATCACGACGAGGGTGGTGGCGGTCAGCCACAGATTGCGGGCCGGGCCCACGATCGCGTCCTTGAACACGAGGCCGAGGACACCGATCGGGATCGAGCCGACGATGACCAGCCAGCCCATCTTCGCGTCCTGCTCGGAGCGCAGCGCCTTGGTGAACAGCGAGCGGAACCAGGTGGACACGATCCGCGCGATGTCCTTGCGGAAGTAGATCAGCACGGCCGCCTCGGTGCCGATCTGGGTGATGGCGGTGAAGGCCGCTCCCGGGTCGTGCCAGCCGGCGAACACCGCGGTCAGCCGCAGGTGGGCGCTGGAGGAGATCGGGAGGAACTCCGTAAGCCCCTGGACGAGACCGAGGATTAGGGATTCGAACCAGCTCATGTCGGGGTGCGCTCGTCCTTGTGATCGTCGGGCAGTTCGGGTCCGATGCTAGGGCCCGTGCGGAGCGCCGGTGACCACTGGGGGGTGCTGAAGGGCCTGCTCGTACGGTGCTTCGTGGATCCGGGGCGGTGCCAGCCGGTGTCGCTTGCGCCACGCGACGGCCCCCGCGGCCCCCAGGGAGACGACGATGAAGCCGAACGAGACGAGGAACGCGGGCGATCCCGGGGAGGAGGCGTTGGCCCCCGCGATCACGTACGCAGCGCTGTTCGGGACGACGCCGACCGCCGTCGCGGCGAGGAACGGCACCCAGCCGCAGCGGGAGACCGCGGCGCAGTAGTTGGCCACCACGAACGGCACACCGGGGAAGATCCGCACGGCGAGCACCGAGCGGAAGCCGTGCCGGCTCAGCTGGCCGTCGGCCGCCCGGAGCCAGCGGCCGCGCAGGTAGGGGCGCAGGGCCTCCTGCCCCATGACCCGCCCGAGGCCGAAGGTGATCCCGGCGCCGAGCACGGTGCCGCCGACCGCCGCGACCAGGCCGAACTGAGTGCCGAAGACCGCTCCCGCGGCGAGGTTGAGCAGCGGGCGCGGCACGAAGGCCGCCGTGCACACGCCGTACGCGGCGGTGAAGAGCAGGACCGCCGTGCCGACCGGGAGCCCCGGCGGCCAGCCCTCCGACAGGATGCGCTGGGGCTCGTACAGCAGCACGCACACGCCGGCCGCCAGGAGCAGCACGACGAGCAGCGACAGCCGGGTCCACGGCGCCAGGAGGAGGGACATCCCGGGAGACTAGCCGACCCGCCCGGCAGCCCGCCGTAATCTGGGCCTCATGCTGTCGAACGGCCGGCGACCCCCGCGGGTTCCCCCGAGCGTCCTCGCGGACACCCTGCTGGAGCGGCTCACCGCGACGTACGCGGGGGCCGCGGACCCCGCACGGGCCCGGGCCATGGCCGCGTACATGAAGGACGTCGCCCCCTTCCTCGGCATCCCCACCCCGCTGCGCCGCGAACTGTCCAAGGCGGTGACCAAGGGCACCCCGGCCCCTGCGGAGACCGACTGCGCCGCGCTCGCGCTGCGCTGCTGGCGGCTCCCGCAGCGCGAGTACCACTACTTCGCCGTGGACTACCTGCGCCGCCACGTCCCGCGCTGCTCCTCCGGCCTCCTGCCCGTGGTGCGCCACCTGCTCGTCACCGTCCCCTGGTGGGACACGGTCGACCTGCTGGCCGCGCACACGGTCGGCCCGCTGGTCGCCGCCGACCCGGCGCTGACGTCCGTGATGGACGAGTGGATCGGGGACGAGGACCTCTGGCTCGCCCGCACCGCCCTCCTGCACCAGCTCCGCTACAAGGACGCCACCGACACCGGCCGGCTCTTCGCGTACTGCCGCCGCCAGGCCGGCCACCCCGACTTCTTCCTGCGCAAGGCCATCGGCTGGGCCCTGCGCGAGTACGCCAAGACGGACCCCGGGGCGGTACGCGCCTTCGTCGAGGCCGAACGCGGCTCCCTGTCCCCGCTGTCCGTGCGCGAGGCCCTCAAGAACCTCTGAGCGCCCGGAGGTTCGCCCGCGGAAATTCATTCGACGATCCGGGGGCGCTCCGGCAGGATCAGGGGCATGTCCAGGCACGCCTTCCCCGTCGCACCGTCCGCAGTCGCGGACGCGCCGAAGGCTGCCGTGACCTCCTTCGAGGCATTCGCCTTCGCCGCATTCGACGGCGCACGAAGCTGACCCTTCCCGGATCGTCCGGCGGACCCCGCAGGGGGAGGGTCGGTTCGGTTCAGGGGTCCCGTTCAGGCTTCGAGCAACGGGAAGAACACCATGGCCAAGACGGCCTTCGTGCGGACCAAGCCGCACCTCAACATCGGCACCATGGGTCACGTCGACCACGGCAAGACCACCCTCACCGCCGCCATCACCAAGGTCCTCGCCGAGCGCGGGGGCGCCTCCTTCGTGCCCTTCGACCGGATCGACCGGGCCCCCGAGGAGGCGCGGCGCGGGATCACCATCAACCTCACGCACGTCGAGTACGAGACGGACACCCGCCACTACGCCCACGTCGACATGCCCGGGCACGCCGACTACATCAAGAACATGGTCACCGGGGCCGCGCAGCTCGACGGGGCGATCCTCGTCGTCTCCGCGCTCGACGGGGTCATGCCGCAAACCGCCGAGCACGTGCTCCTCGCCCGGCAGGTCGGCGTCGACCACATCGTCGTCGCCCTGAACAAGGCCGACGCCGGGGACCCCGAGCTGACCGACCTGGTCGAGCTGGAGGTCCGCGAGCTGCTCACCGCGCACGGCTACGGCGGTGACGGTGCGCCGGTCGTACGGGTCTCCGGGCTCGGGGCGCTGGAGGGCGACCCGCGGTGGACCGGGGCGATCGAGGCGCTGCTGGACGCGGTGGACACGTACGTGCCGATGCCGGTGCGCTACACGGACGCGCCGTTCCTGCTGCCGGTGGAGAACGTGCTGACCATCACCGGGCGCGGGACGGTCGTGACCGGCGCCGTCGAGCGCGGCAGCGTACGGCTCGGCGACCGCGTGAGCGTGCTCGGCGGCGACGGCGAGACCGTCGAGACGGTCGTCACCGGGCTGGAGACCTTCGGCAAGCCGATGGAGTCCGCCGAGGCGGGGGACAACGTCGCGCTGCTGCTGCGCGGGGTGCCGCGCGACGGGGTGCGCCGCGGACACGTGGTGGCCGCCCCGGGCAGCGTGACGCCCAAGCGGCGCTTCACGGCGCAGGTGTACGTCCTGTCGGCGCGGGAGGGCGGGCGCACGACGCCCGTGGCCACCGGGTACCGGCCGCAGTTCTACATCCGCACCGCCGACGTGGTGGGGGACGTGGACCTGGGCGGGGCCGGCGTGGCCCGGCCGGGGGAGACGGTCACGATGACCGTCGAGCTCGGACGGGACGTCCCGCTGGAGTCGGGGCTCGGCTTCGCCATCCGCGAGGGCGGGCGGACGGTCGGCGCGGGGACGGTGACGGCCGTCCTGGACTGATCCGGAGCGATTGAACCGGCCCCTCCTGTGGTGACGGCGGACTGGCTGCGCCAGACTGCCGTCACCACAGTCATGCGCGGAGGGACGGGCGGAGATGGGCGGCGACACGGCACTGGTGCTCGGCGGCGGAGGACTCACCGGCATCGGCTGGGAGTCCGGGATGCTGTACGGGCTCGCCCGGGCCGGAGTGGACCTCGCGACCGCGGACCTCGTCGTCGGCACCTCGGCGGGCTCGCTGGTCGGAGCCCAGCTCACCTCGGGACTGCTGACCCCGCAGGAGCTGTACGAGCGCCAGCTCGGCGCCCCCGCCGGGGAACGCGCGGCCAGGCTCGGCGCCGGGCTCATCGCCCGGTACGCGGTCGCGATGGTGCGCTCGCGCGACCCCCTCGCCTACCGCAGGCGGGTGGGCGCGCTCGCGCTCGCCGCGGACACGGAGGAGGAGGCGGAGCGGCGCAAGGTGCTGGAGGCCCGGCTCGTCTCGCGGGAGTGGCCCGAGCGCAGGTTCGTGATCACGGCTGTGGACGCGGTCAGCGGCGAGCCCGCCGACTTCGACCGGGAGAGCGGCGCCGGACTGGTCGACGCGGTCTCGGCGAGCTGCGCGGTGCCGGGGGTGTGGCCGCCGGTGACGGTCGGCGGGCGCCGGTTCATCGACGGCGGGATCCGCTCGGCGACCAACGCGGACCTCGCCGCCGGGTACGCGCGGGTCGTGATCCTGGCGCCGATCGCCCTCGGGTCCGGGCTGATCCCCTCGCCCGCCGCCCAGGCGGCCCGGCTGCGGGCGGCGGGCGCGAAGGTGCTGCTGATCACCCCGTCCGCTCAGGCCCGCAAGGCCTTCGGGCGCAACGTACTGGACCCGGCGCGGCGGGACCCGGCGGCGCGTGCCGGGCTCGCGCAGGCCGCCGCGCACGCGGCGGAGGCGGCCGCCGTCTGGTCGGGCTGAGGGCGGGCCCGACAATGGTGGGGTGAGCGACGAACAGATTCCGGTGATCCGGGACGTGG
Organism: Streptomyces sp. NPDC057010; assembly: GCF_042673805.1. NCBI lineage: Bacteria > Bacillati > Actinomycetota > Actinomycetes > Kitasatosporales > Streptomycetaceae > Streptomyces > Streptomyces sp. NPDC057010. Next base: position 42,422 of record NZ_JBHUSC010000026.1, read on the forward strand.
GCCAGGGCACCGCCAAGCTGATGCCGGACGTGGACCGGGAGCGGGCCTGGCTGCTGACCGTCGACGGGGCGCCGCAGTCCTACGTGGACCTCGACGATCCCGGGCACCTGGAGTTCGAGTACGTACGCCGCCTCGCGCACGTCCTGGACTGCGCGGCGGATCCGGGGCTCGCGCTGGACCTGCTGCACCTGGGCGGCGGCGCGCTGACGCTGCCCCGGTACGCGGCGGCGACCCGGCCGGGATCCCGGCAGACGGTGGTCGAGTTCGACGCGGGGCTGGTGGAGCTGGTCGCGGAGTTCCTGCCGCTGCCCGAGGGGGCCGGGGTCACGGTGCACGCCGCCGATGCGCGGGCCTGGCTGGAGGCGGCGCCGTCGGGGAGCGCGGACGTGGTGGTGGCCGATGTGTTCGGCGGATCACGGGTGCCGGCGCAGCTGACGTCGGTGGAGTACGCGCGGGAGGCGGCCCGGGTGCTGAGGCCCGGCGGCCTGTACGCGGCGAACCTGGCCGACGGGGCGCCCTTCGACTTCCTGCGGGCGCAACTGGCCAACTTCGGGGCGGTGTTCGGGGAGCTCGCGCTGATCGCGGAGCCGGCGGTGCTGCGGGGGCGGCGGTTCGGCAATGCGGTGCTGCTGGCTTCGGACGGCGGGCTGCCGGTGGCCGCGCTGGCCCGGCGCTGTGCCGGTGACGCCTTTCCGGCGCGGGTGGAGCACGGGGATTCGCTGGCGCGGTTCATGCGGGGGGCGCGGCCGGTGTCCGACCCGGACGCGGTGTCCTCCCCGGTGCCGCCGGAGGGGGCGTTCAGCCTCGGCTGAGGGGCGGGCGGCGCCGCGTCCTGGGGCTCCGCCCCAGACCCTGCGCCTCAAACGCCGGCGGGGCTGAACATGCCCTGCGGGCAATCCAGCCCGCGCCAGGCAGGAGGCATCAGCCAAAATCCAGCCCCTCCGGCGTTTGAGGAGCGGGGTGCGGGGCGGAGCCCCGGATCTTGTAGCCGCGGCCGGGCACTCAGGCGGGCGTGTCCAGCCGCGCCGGCGTGTGAGGCGCGGGGTCTGGCGCGGAGCCCCAGGAGTCCTTGCGGGCCCGCCGGGTCACGTGCCGGACGTCCGGGATCAGCAGGACCAGGGCCGTGGCCAGGACGACCAGGGCCGCGCACCCCCACAGGGCCGCGGTGCGGCCGAAGGCCGATTCGGCCGGCCCGGCGAGCGCGGTGGCCACGGGCAGCATGGACACCGAGCCGAACCAGTCGTAGGCGGAGACCCGGGAGAACTTCTCCTCCGGGATCTCCTGGTGCATCGTGGTCATCCAGTTCACGCCGAACACCTCGATGGCCGTGCCGCTCACGAACATCACCGTGCACAGCCCCCACACGGGCAACGGCACGGCCAGCCCCGCCGACGGCAGCGCCAGCGGGAACACGCACAGGGTGCCGACCAGCAGCAGCCGGCGCGGTTTCCAGGCCATCATCAGGACGGCCCCGGCGATGGTGCCCATGCCGAAGAAGGCCAGGGCCAGCCCCCACGGAGCGGGTCCGCCGAGACGGTCCCGGGCGACCAGGGGACCGTAGACCGCCTCCGCGGCGCCCACGACGGCAACGACGACCGAGAACTGGAGCACGATGCTCCACAGCCAGGGACGGGTCCTGAACTCCACCCACCCCTCGCGCAGGTCGGCCAGGAGCCCGCCGCCGGGCGCCCGGTCGGCGACGTGGCCGACGTCGAGGAAGGCCCGTAGCGCGCCCGCGATCGCGAAGGCGGCCGCGTCCACGGCCAGGACCCAGCCCGGCCCGATCGCGGCGATCATCGCCCCGCCGAGGGCCGCCCCGCCGATCCCGGCGCCGTTCATGGCCATGCGGAACAGCGCGAAGGCCCGGTTGGCGTGCTCGCCGGAGACGGTGGACAGCAGCATGCCCTCGGCCGCCGGGTTGAAGAAGGCCGTACCGGTGCCGCACAGCGCGGTGAGCAGCATCATCTGCCACAGCTGGGGGTCCCCGGCGAGGACGAGCAGCGCGAAGGCGGCCTGCGAGAGGCAGTTGAGGGCGTTGGCCGCGACCATCACGCGGTGGCGCGGCAGCCGGTCGGCGAGCGCGCCGCCGATGAGGAGGAAGAGGACGAGCGGCAGGGTACGGGCGGCCGCGACGAGACCGACGTCGCCGCCGGAACCGCCCGCCTCCATGACCGCGAACGCGGCCGCGATGAGCGCTCCGTGGCTTCCGAGGTTGGTGACGACCGCCGCACCCGTCAGCAGGGTGTAGTTGCGGCCGGCCCAGGCGGGCCGACGACGGCGTACGGGCGTGCGGGTCGGGGAGGGGGGAGGAGAGCTCACCCACGGACTATCCCCGCCCCCGTCCGAGAAGCCAAACGGATTTGTCGGACCGGGGGCGGAGGGGAGGAGATCAGCTCGTGGTCAGGCGGACCGAGCTCAGGATCTTCTCCTGCGTTTCCTTGCTGACCTCGTCAGGGACGCCCGCCGCGCCGTAGAGGACCCAGCTGACGAAGTCGCCCTTGGCGTTCTTGAAGCTGAAGGCGATGGACTTGCCGTCCGAGGCGCACTTGTTCTCCTTGGGCAGGCCCGTCACGCTGGCCGTCGCCATGTGGCCCTTGAGGCCGGAGGAGGTGGTGTACTCCTTCGGGTCGGAGACCTTGGTGGTGCCCTTCGGCGCCTTCTGCGCGTAGCCGGCGAACGCCCAGTTGCCCGCCTCGTTGCGCACGGCCTCGGCGGTGTCCTTCGCGCCCTGGCCGCCCTTGGTGCCGGTGCCGGCCAGGGAGGTCGTCTCCTCCCGGCCGTCCTTGTCGGAGTCGACCTTGCACCAGTCTTCCTTGAGGTAGGCCGGGGCGGACATCATCACGACCGCGGAGCCGTCGTTCTTCACCTCGTCCTCGAACCCGATGGCCATGGTGGCGCTCAGGACGTTCCACTCCGGCGGGACGTCGAAGGCGGTGTCGTACTTCGGGTTGATGACGACCTTCCAGCCCGGGATCACGGGCTTGATGTCGCCGCCGGCCCGCGGGTTCGGGCTGCTCCCGGCCGGGGCCGGGGCGGAGGAGGCCGGCGCGGAGGAGGAGGCGGCGGGCGGCTTGTCGTTGGCCTCGGTCTTCTTGTCGTCCCGGGTCAGGACGAAGGCGCCGGTCGCCGCGGCCGCCACGACGACCGCGGAGGCCGCCACGATTGCCACCGTCTTGGTGGAGTAGGGGCTGCCGCCGCTCGGCGCGGCGGGGGCGGGAGCCTGCTGGGGCTGGCCCCAGGGCTGGACGGGCGGGGGCGTCTGGTAGCCCTGCTGCGGGTACCCGTAACCGGGCTGCTGCTGGTACGGGTTCGGCTGCCCCGGCTGCTGCTGGTACGGATTCTGGTGCGCGTCCTGGGGGTTCTGATCGCCCCCGGGCTGCTGCTGCTGTCCTGGCCACATGGCCGGTAACGATAGTGGGAGCGTGCGCCGGGAGCCACGGCCGCCCCCGGCATGGCTCTGGTCAAGCCCATCTACTCACGGGTAACATCGCGTTCCATGAGCGCAGATCAGATGAACGTGGGCGAACTGCTCGCCGCGACGGTGCCGATGGCCCGGACCCTGAACCTCCAGTTCCTGGAGACCACCCCCGAGCGCGCGGTCGTCCGGCTCCCGGACCAGCCCGACTACCACAACCACGTCGGCGGCCCCCACGCCGGCGCCATGTTCACCCTCGCCGAGTCCGCGAGCGGTGCGATCGTCCTGGCCGCCTTCGGCGACCAGCTCTCGCGCGCCGTGCCCCTCGCCGTGAAGGCCGAGATCGGCTACAAGAAGCTCGCCAAGGGCGTCGTCACCGCCACCGCCACCCTCGGCCGCCCGGCGGCGGAGGTCGTCGCGGAACTCGACGCGGGCGGCCGCCCGGAGTTCCCGGTCACCATCGCCATCCAGCGCGAGGACGAGGCCGTGACGGGCGAGATGACGGTGGTCTGGACGCTGCGCCCCAACGCGTAACGGTCCGCGCCGCGGCGGGCCGCGCCGCTAGAGTCCCTCGCACGACGACGGAGGGGTTTTCATGGCCAAGGTCAACATCAGCCTCGATGCCGAGCTCGTGGTGGAGGTGATGGTGCTCGCCGGGGTCGGTTCGCCGCAGGACGCGGTCGAGGCCGTCGTACGGGACTACATCGCGCGCGGGCACCGCACGGAGGCGCGCGTGCAGCTCCAGGACGAGCCCCGGCGGGACGCCGACAGCGTGCCGCAGCCGCCGCAGGGCTGAACCTGAGGCCCTCGGTGGCGCGTCTGGGGCGGCCCCGCGGGTGATCGGCGCACAGTGGGCGCGGGAGCGGTCCGGCGCGGGGCCGCTCCCGCCGAACCACGTCGCAGGGAGCGCCCATGAGCGAGGCCGTGTCCAGACGTTCCGCGATGCGGCTGCTGGGCGCGGTGGGTGCGGTGGGCGCGGCGCTGGGCGCCGGGGGCTGCGTGGCCCCCGTGCCGCCCGGCTCCGGGCTCCGCAACGGCGCGCCCGGAGCGCCCGCCCCCGCGCCGGGGCCCGGTGGGGCCGCGCGGATCGACGGGCTGCTGGAGCGACTCACCCTCGACGAGAAGACCGCCCTGCTGCACGGGGCCCAGGACCCGGCCCCCCTCGGACAGGCCGGATACGTCCCCGGGGTCCCCCGCCTCGGCATCCCCGCGCTGCGCTTCGCCGACGGGCCCGCCGGGGTACGCGTCGCGAAACCCGCCACCGCGCTGCCGGCGCCCGTCCTGCTGGCCTCCGCCTTCGACCCGGCGCTGGCCCGCGAGTACGGCAGGGTCATCGGCCGCGAAGGCCGCGCCCTCGGCCAGGACGTCCTGCTGGCACCCAGGGCCAACCTCATCCGCAGCCCGTACGCCGGCCGGAACTTCGAGTCCTTCGCCGAGGAGCCGCGCCTGACGGCCGACCTCGTCGGCGCGGTGGTCCGCGGGATCCAGGACGAGGGGCTCATCGCCGCCGTCAAGCACTTCGCCCTCAACAACCAGGAGCAGGGCCGCGACACCATCGACGTGATCGCGGCCGAACGTACCCTCCACGAGACCGAGCTACGGGGCTTCGAGGCAGCCGTCGCCGCCGGCGCGGGCGCCGTGATCGGCGCGCACAACAAGGTCAACGGTGCCTACGCCTGCGAGAGCAAGCCGCTCCTCGAGGACGTGCTGCGCGGGACCTGGGGGTTCGACGGCTGGGTGATCGCCGACCGGGACACCGCCCACAGCACCGTCGCCGCGATCGGCGCCGGCCTCGACATGGAACTGCCCGACGGCACCCACTTCGGCCGCCCCCTGCGCGAGGCGGTGCGCGGCGGCTCCGTACCCGAAGGCGCCGTGGACCTCGCCGTACGCCGGATCCTGAGCACCCTGGACCGCTTCGGACTGCTGGCGGCCCGGCCCGCTGCCCGGCCTCCGCGCGAGGCGGCCGCCGGTGCCCGGATCGCCCGCAAGGTGGCCACCGCCGGTGCCGTGCTGCTGCGCAACGAGCACGGCACCCTGCCGCTGACCGGGGCCGCCGCCCGCTCGATCGCGGTCATCGGCCCCACCGGCCAGGTGCCCTTCGTCGCCGGCGGCGGCAGCGCCCACGTCGTTCCCGACGGGGCGACCGCGCCGCTCACCGCCATCCGGCGGCGCGCCGGGAACGGCTCCACCGTGCGCTACGCCCTCGGTGAGGACCTGTACGGGCGCCCCCTGCCGCCCGCCCTGCTGACACCGCCCGCCGCGCTGGACGACCGGAGCGTGGACGCCGGGCGCGGCTGGACCCACGAGGGGGAGTTCCGCCTCGCCGCCGACGACGAGTGGACCCTGCTCGTCCACTACACCGGAGTGCGGCCCGGCGTCCGGCTCGACGGGGAGGAGCTGTTCCCCGTACGGGAGGGTGTGGCCGAGCACTTCGCGGGCGGACTGCTCGGCTCCGCGCCCGACGGAATGACCGTCCGCCGCCGCACCCTCGCCCTCAAGGCGGGCACCCACCGGCTCGCCGTGAACGCCCAGGGAGGGGCCAGGGGCCAGCGCTTCCGGCTGCGGCACATCACGAAGGCCACCCGCGCCGCGGATCTCGCCGAGGCGGTGAACACGGCGAAGGCGGCGCGCAGCGTGGTCCTGTTCGCCTACGCGGACGCCACCGAGGGCAGCGACCGGACCTCCCTCGCCCTGCCGGGCGGACAGGCCGCGCTGATCGAGGCGGTCGCCGCCGCCAACCCCCGCACCACGGTGGTCCTCAACACCCCCTCCGGCACGACCATGCCCTGGCTCGCCCGCACCGGGGCGGTCCTGCAGATGTACTACCCCGGCCAGGAGGGCGCGGGCGCCACCGCCGACATCCTCTTCGGGGACGTGGACCCCGGCGGCCGGCTCACCCAGACCTTCCCGGCCGACGAGCACGGGACCCCGGTCGGCGGCGACCCGCTGCGCTACCCGGGGGTGGGCGGCCGGCAGGAGTACGCCGAGGGCGTCCACGTCGGCCACCGCTGGTACGACGCGCAGCGCGTCACCCCGCTCTTCCCCTTCGGGCACGGGCTCTCGTACACGACCTGGCACTACGAGGACCTGGTGGTCCGGCCCGGCACCGCTCACGGCGAACGCGGCGGCCTGCGCGTGGAGTTCACCGTCCGCAACACCGGCCGCCGCAGGGGCACGGAGGTGGCCCAGGTGTACGTCGGCCCCTCCGGGGAGCTGAAGCTCGACCAGCCGGTGCGCGCCCTGGCCGGCTACCGGCGGCTCACCCTCGCCCCCGGGCAGGCGCATCGGGTCACCATCGTCGTCGACGCCCGGGCGCTGTCGTCATGGGATCCGGACCAGCACGCCTGGGTGGTGGGTTCCGGCCGCCGCGAGGTGTTCGCGGGCCGTTCCTCGCGCGAACTCCCACTGAAGGGAAAGGTGGTGGTGGGGAGCGGATAGGCTGCCCGTTCGGCGTGTCACAGGGGACGCGCCGGGACGACACGGGAGGACGTACCGGTGCACATCCAGGAATGGCTGGAGACGATTCCGGCGGTCAGCATCTATCTCCTGGTGGGTCTGGTCATCGGACTGGAGAGCCTCGGCATCCCGCTGCCGGGAGAGATCATCCTCGTCAGCTCGGCGCTGCTGGCCTCGCAGCACGGGGAGATCGACCCGGTGGTGCTGGGGATCTGCGCGACCGTGGGGGCGATCGTGGGCGACTCGATCGGCTACGCCATCGGGCGCCGGGGCGGCAAACCGCTGCTGGAACGCCTGGGCAGGCGCTTCCCCAAGCACTTCGGGCCGGAGCACGTGGCGCTGGCGGAGCGCTCCTTCGAGCGGTGGGGCATGTGGGCCGTCTTCTTCGGCCGGTTCGTGGCGCTGCTGCGGATCTTCGCCGGGCCGCTGGCGGGCGTGCTGCACATGCCGTACTGGCGGTTCCTGATCGCCAACGTCCTCGGCGGGATCCTCTGGGCGGGCGGCACCACGGCCGTCATCTACTCGGTCGGGATCGTGGCGGAGCCGTGGCTGAAGCGGTTCTCCTGGCTGGCCCTGGCCCTCGCCGTGCTGTTCGGGATCGCGGTGACACTGGTGATGCGCGCCCGGATGAAGAAGGCGGCCGCGGCGTCGGCCACCGGGGCCGAGGTCCCCGCGCAGGGGACGGCCCGGGTGCCGGCTGGCGAGTGACGGCGGCCGCGCGGACCGGCTGATCGCGGTCGGCGCCGCCGTCACCGAGCGGACGCCGCGGGAAGGGGAGCGGGCCGCCCGCCGCTCGGAGCCCGGCCGGCGCGTCCCGGAGTACGAGACCGTCCTGTCCGCACTCCGGGCCCCGCGGGACACCGGCTAGACGTCCGGGGTCACCGAGGCGCGGTGCTGCTTGGCGAGCTCCACGTACATCGCGGCGTTGATCCTGATGTGCTCGCGCTCCTCCTCGGTGAGCTCGCGCCGCACCTTGGCCGGGACGCCCGCCACCAGCGAGCCGGGCGGGACCACCATGCCCTGCGGGACCAGCGCCTGCGCGGCCACGAGCGAACCGGCGCCGATCACCGCGCCGTTCAGGACGGTCGCGCCCATGCCGATCAGGCAGTCGTCCTCCACCGTGCAGCCGTGCACGACGGCGTTGTGGCCGATGGAGACGCGTTCGCCGATCGAGACGGGGAAGCCGGGGTCCACGTGGAGCGTGCAGTTGTCCTGCACGTTGCTGTCGGCGCCGAGGGTGATCGGGCCGCAGTCGGCGCGCAGCACCGCCGAGTACCAGATGCTCGCGCCGGCGGCCAGGGTCACGTCGCCGACCACGACGGAGGTCGGTGCCGTGAAGGCCGTCGGGTCGACGGACGGCTGCTTCCCGCCCACGCCCGCGATGAGTGCCTGGCCCTGCGTCGCCTGGTGAGACGTCATGATCACTTCCTTGTTCTCCGGATGCCGCGCTAACGGCACCGTAGGGCACGCGCCCCGTCCGGCCCCGGATGGGGTGAAGATCACAGGATCCGGGTCCGGACGACCGCCCCCGGGCGCACTACCGTGGCCGGGTGCCGAAGAACCAGAACACGTTCTCATCTCTGACGGCTCTGGCCGCCCTGCGCCGCCGGCTGGCGAACCGCGCCGTCCACGCCGGCTGGCGCTGGATGCAGCAGGCCGGCGCGGTCACCGCGCAGACCCCGGGGCGGCTGCGCTTCGGCGCGATCGGGCACGGCACCCGGCTGGCGTTCCCGCAGGGCACGGTCTTCGGCGAGCCGTGGATCCGGCTGGGCGACTACTGCATCATCGGCGAGCAGGTCACCCTCACCGCCGGGATGATGCCGGACCTCGACCTCGGGACCGAGCCGATGCTGGTCCTCGGCAACGGGGTGGTCATCGGCCGGGACAGCCACGTCATCGCCGACGCCCGCATCACCATCGGGGACGACACCTTCTGCGGACCCGGGGTGTACATCACCTCCACGAACCACAGCTACGACGATCCGCACCAGCCCGTCGGCAAGCAGTGGCCGCGCAGCGCGCCGGTCGAGATCGGCCCGGGCTGCTGGCTCGGCACGGGCGCGGTGATCCTGCCCGGTGCCCGGCTCGGCCGCAACGTCGTCGTGGCCGCGGGGGCCGTCGTACGGGGCGAGGTGCCGGACCACGCCGTGGTGGCGGGGGCGCCGGCGCGGATCGTACGGCGCTGGGAGCCGGAGACGGGCTGGCAGCCGCCGCTGCGCACCCCGGCGCCGGTGCCGATCCCCGACGGGATGACCTCGGAGCAGCTGCGCGGCCTGGCGGAACTGGCCGAGGCCGAACAGGCGCGGCGCTAGGCCCTTCGCTTTAACCGGCCGCCAGCAGGACCGTGCCCGCCAGGGCCAGGCCGGCGCCCGCCGCCTGGACGGGGCGCAGGCGTTCCTTGAGCACGGCGAAGGCGGCGAGCGCGGTGATCACCGGGTACAGCGAGGAGATCACGGCGGCCATGGTGACCGGGCCGTTCTGGGCGGCGATGGAGTAGGTGCCGTTGGCCGCGACGTCCGCGAGGCCGACGAAGGCCAGGGCGGGCAGGAGCCCCCACAGGAGCCGCGGCCCCGTGCCCGCCGGGAGGGCCGGGGTGCCGCGCCGGGTCTGGACCCACAGGGCGCCGCCGCCGACGGCCACGTTGGTGACCCGCTGGACGAACAGGGCCAGGAACAGCCCGGTGACGGTGGTGGAGGCCTCCGCGATCAGTGCCATCACCGCGCCGAACCCGAAGGCCGCGACGAGGGTCAGGACGACGGCCTGGCGCTGGACGGGCGCACCGCGCAGTTCGGGCCCGCCCGCCAGGACGATGCCGACGACGGCCACCGCGATCCCCGCGAACTGGCCGACGCCGGGCCGCTCGCCCAGGAGCAGCCCCGCCGCGACGGGCACGACCACCCCGAGGGAGCCCAGTGGCGAGACCACGCCCATCGGGCCGAGGGCCAGCGCCTTGTAGAAGCTGAGCATCGCGACCGGCCCCACCAGGCCCGCGGCGACCGCGAACCACAGCTGCGGCCCCGCCTCCCGCCACGCGCCGGTGCCGAGCACGACCGCGCCGAGCACGAAGACCGCGACGATCTGGGAGACGACGACCACCGTCAGCGCCGGTATCCGCCGCGTCAGCAGCCCGCCGCCGAAATCGGCGAGGCCCCACAGCACGGCTGTGGCCAGGGCGAAGAGGGCGGTCATGGGCAGGACCTCGCAGTCGGAGTCGCGGTCGCAGTACAGTGCGGTGAACGGTGGGGTGCAGCATCGAATACACCGCACGGTAGTTCAGTCTAGTGGACTCTGTCATCCAGAATATTGGACGGAATGGTGTCGGATCTCGAACAGCTCACGCAGGCGCTGGCCCGGAACCTGAAGCGCTGGCGCGGAGAACGCGGCTTCACCCTGGAATCGCTCGCCGCCCGGGCGGGAGTGAGCCGCGGGATGATCATCCAGATCGAGCAGGCCCGTACGAACCCCAGCGTCGGCACCACGGTCAAACTGGCCGACGCCCTCGGGGTCAGCATCACCACCCTGCTCGACCACGACCGGACCCCCCAGGTCCACGTGGTGCAGCCGGGGCAGGGGGTGCGGATGTGGTCCACCGACGGCGGCAGCAGCGCGAGCATGCTGCTCGGAGACGACCGGCGCGGACCGGTCGAGATGTGGGTCTACCGGCTGGAGCCGGGCGAGGCAACGGCCTCGGATCCCCACCCGGCCGGGACCTTCGAGATGCTGCACGTCACGGCCGGGGAACTGACCCTGGAGGTCGACGGGCAGACGTACACGGTCCCGGCGGGCGGCGCCGTCTCCTTCGAGGCGAACCTGCCCCACGCCTACGGCAACGAGGGCCCCGAGCCGATGGAGATGACCCTGGCGGTGTCGATCCCGCCGGTGCGCGCGGTCGACGGCCACCGCTGACCGGGCGGGCTACAGGGCGGGGATCTCGATCGCCGGGCAGCGGTCCATGACCATGTCCAGCCCCGCCTCGCGGGTGCGGGCGAAGGCCGCCTCGTCGAGGACGTTCAGCTGGAACCAGACGGCCTCCGCACCCGCCGCGACCGCCTCGTCCGCGACCGCCCCGGCCAGCGTGCTGTTCACGAAGACGTCCACCACGTCCACCTTGAACGGGATCTCCGCCAGCGAGGCGTACCCGGGCTCCCCGTGGACCGTCTCGGCCTTCGGGTGCACGGGCACGACGCGTTTGCCGAACCGCTGGAGCACGCGGGCCACGCCGTAGGCCGCCCGGTCCTCGTTGTTGGACAGGCCCACCACGGCCCAGGTGTCGCCCAGCTCGGTGAGGATCCTGCGGATGGTTGCCGGGTCGCCGTGATCGCCGTACACGTGTGCCGCCTCCTGCTGTCTTCCGGCGGTCGCTCCGGTCCGCCGCTCCGCACCCTCAACCGAACGGACGCCTGTCCGATTCCCCGTAGGGTGGAGCGGTGAAGGCAGACCAGTACGTGACGGTGGCACGCGAGGGCGCGCACGAGTCCGAGATCAACCGTTCGCGCTTCCTCTGCTCGCTGGCGCCCGCCGCGACCGAGCAGGAGGCGCAGGAGTTCGTCGCGCGCATCCGCAAGGAGCACCCCGCCGCCACGCACAACTGCTTCGCGTACGTCGTCGGCGCCGACGCCTCGGTCCAGAAGGCCAGCGACGACGGCGAGCCCGGCGGCACCGCCGGGGTCCCCATGCTCCAGATGCTCATGCGCCGGGACATCCGCTACGCCGTCGCCGTGGTCACCCGCTACTACGGCGGTGTGAAACTCGGCGCCGGCGGTCTGATCAGGGCCTACGGCGGGGTCGTCGGCGAGGCGCTCGACGCGCTCGGCACCGTCACCCGGCGCCGCTACCGGCTGGCCACCGTCACCGTCGACCACCAGCGGGCCGGCAAGACCCAGAACGACCTGCGCTCCACCGGCCGGACCGTGGTCGACCTGCGCTACGGCGCGCAGGTCGAGATCGAGGTGGCCCTCCCGGAGGCGGATCTGTCCGCCTTCGAGGCCTGGCTCGCCGACAGCACGGCCGGCAGCGCCACCCTCACCCTCGGCGGAGAGACCTACGCGCCCTGAGGGACGCGTTAGCGTAGAGGGGTTCAGGAACCAGCGAGCGGGGCGACCAGGGGGAGACGGCATGTGCGGCGGGGCCGGCGAGTGAAGTTCCTGCACACCTCCGACTGGCACCTCGGCCGTTCCTTCCACCGCGTGAACCTGCTCGGAGCCCAGGCCGCCTTCGTCGACCACCTCGTCGAGACCGTCCGCGAGCACGAGGTCGACGCCGTGCTCGTCGCCGGTGACATCTACGACCGGGCCGTGCCCCCGCTGCCCGCCGTCGAGCTCTACGACCGGGCCCTGCACCGGCTCGCCGAGCTCGGGGTGCCCACCGTGATGATCTCCGGGAACCACGACTCCGCCCGCCGTCTCGGCGTCGGGGCCGGGCTGATCGGCCGGGCCGGCATCCACCTCAGGACCGACCCGGCCGGCTGCGCCGACCCCGTGGTGCTGGCCGACGTACACGGCGATGTGGCGCTGTACGGGCTGCCGTACCTGGAACCGGCGCTGGTGAAGGACCAGTTCGACGCGGAGAAGGTCAGCCATGAGGCGGTGCTGGGCGCGGCCATGGACCGGATCCGGGCCGACCTGGCGACCCGCCCGCCCGGCACCCGCTCCGTCGTCCTCGCGCACGCCTTCGTCACCGGCGGACAGGCCAGCGACAGCGAACGCGACATCACCGTCGGAGGGGTCGAGGCCGTGCCCGCCGCCGTCTTCGACGGGGTGGACTACGCCGCCCTCGGCCACCTCCACGGCTGCCAGACGATCAACGAACGGGTCCGCTACTCCGGTTCCCCGCTCGCCTACTCCTTCTCGGAAGTCCACCACCGCAAGACCACGTGGCTGATCGAACTGGGCGGGGAAGGGGAGCTCGTGACCGCCGAACGGATCGACACCCCCGTACCCCGGGCCCTCGCACGGCTGCGCGGGAAGCTGGAGGACCTGCTGGAGGACCCGGCGCACACGGCGCACGAGGACGCCTGGGTCGAGGCCACCCTCACCGACGCCGTCCGCCCCGAGGACCCCATGGCCCGGCTCGCCGCCCGCTTCCCGCACACCCTCAGCCTCGCCTTCGACCCCGAGGGCCGCGAGGAGGGGACCGGCGCCTCCTACGCCCAGCGGCTCAAGGGCCGCACCGACCAGGAGATCGCCGAGGACTTCGTCGCCCACGTACGCGGCGGCGGCCTCGCGGACGAGGCCGAACGGGCCGTGCTCCAGGGCGCCTTCGACGACGTACGGGCCGAGGACGGCCGGCGGGAGACCGGGGAGGCCCGCCGATGAGGCTGCACCGGCTCCGGGTCACCGCGTTCGGGCCCTTCGCCGAACCCCAGGAGGTCGACTTCGACGCCCTGTCCGGCGCCGGGATCTTCCTCCTGCACGGGCCCACCGGCGCGGGCAAGACCTCCGTCCTCGACGCCGTCTGCTACGCCCTCTACGGCTCCGTGCCCGGCTCCCGACAGGCCCCCGGCACCAGCCTGCGCAGCGACCACGCGGCCGCCGACACCCCCACCGAGGTCACCCTCGAACTCACCGCGGGCGGCCGCCGCCTGGAGATCACCCGGCGCCCCGAACAGGACCGCCCGAAGAAGCGCGGCACGGGCACGACGAAGGACAAGGCCCAGAGCCGGCTGCGTGAGCACACCTCCGACGGCTGGCAGGCGCTCAGCCGCTCCCACCAGGAGATCGGCGAGGAGATCGAGCAGCTGCTCGGCATGAGCCGCGAGCAGTTCTGCCAGGTGGTGCTGCTGCCGCAGGGGGAGTTCGCGCGTTTCCTGCGGGCCGACGAGGCCGCCCGCGGCCGGCTGCTCGGCCGGCTCTTCGACACCCGCCGCTTCGCCGCCGTCGAGACGCTGCTCGGCGAACGCCGCCGCGCCGCCGAGGCCAAGGTGCGCGCCGGTGACGAGAAGGTGCTCCACACCGCCCAGCGGCTCGCCCAGGCCGCCGGGGACAGCGCCGACCTGCGGGCCTGGCCGCTGCCCGGGCACCAGCCCGGCGACCCCGGACTCGCCGGGGCCGTCCGGGCCTGGGCGGCCGTCGCCCGGTGCTCCGCCCGGGAGCGCCTCACCGTCGCCTCGTACGCGCTGGCCGCCGTCGAGGGCCGGTACGCCGCCGCCCGGCGGGCCGCCGAGGACGCGCGGGAGCTCGACCGCCTCCAGCGCCGCCACGCGGAGACCGCCCGCCGGGCCGCCGTGCTCGCCGGGGCGGAGCCCGAACGGGCACGCGTGCGGGAGCTGCTGGACCGGGCCCGGCGGGGCGCCCTCGTGGCCCCCGCCCTGGAACTGCGCGGCGCCGCCTCCGCGGCGCACCTGGCCGCCGCGCACGCGGAGGCCGCCGCCCGGGCCGAGCTGCCGCCCACCCTGCGGGAGGCGGGCACCGAGCAGCTGGCCGCCGTCGAGCAGCGGCTGCGCGAGGACCTCGGTGCCCTCGGCGCCGCCCACCGCTCCGAGCAGCGCAGCGCCGAGATCGGCCGCGAGCGGGCCGACCTGGAGCGCGAGGCCCGGGCCGCCGAGGAGCAGCACCGGGAATCCGCCGACTGGCTGGAGCGCTGGGACGCCACCCGGGCCGCCCTGACGGAGCGCGTCGACGCCGCCCAGCAGGCCGCGACCCTGGCCGAGCAGCTCGCGGGCAGGCTGGAACCGGCCCGGATGCACCTGAACGCCGCCCGCCGGCGAGACGAGCTGGCCGCCACCGCGGAGCGGACCGCCGGTGAACTGCTCACCGTCCGCGAGGAGTCGGCCGCCGCCCGCGAGCGGTGGCTGGAGCTCAAGGAGGCACGGCTGCGCGGCATCGCCGCCGAGCTCGCCGAGGCGCTCGTCGCGGGGGAGGCCTGCAGTGTCTGCGGTTCGGCGGAGCACCCCGCTCCGGCCCGCCCCGCGCCCGGCCACGTCGACCGCGCCGCCGAGGACGCCGCGCACGCCGTCTCCGAGCGGGCCGAGGCGGCCCGGGCCGCCGTCGAACGCCGGCTCGCCGCCGTCGAGGAGGCCCGCACCGAAGCCGCGGCCGCCGCCGGGGACGCCACCACCGCCGAACTGCTGGAACTGACCTCGGACCTCAGCTCCCGGCACGCCGCCGCCCACGCCGCCGCCGCCGGACTGCACGCCGCCCGGGAGCACCTCGCCCGCGCCGAACGGGAGCACGCCGCGCGCAGCGCCGACCGCCTCGCCGCCGCCGAGCGGGCCGCGGCCAGGGTCTCCCGCCGCGAGGCCCTGGACCGGGAACAGGCCTCGCTGGAAGCCGAGCTCGCCCTGGTCAGGGACGGCGCCCCCACCGTCGCTGCCCGCACCCGGACCCTGGAGGACCGGGTCCGGATGGTCACCGCGGCCGCCGCCTCGCTGCGCCGGGCCGAGACCACCGCCGCCCGCCTCAAGGAGGCCGACGACCAGCTCGCCGACGCCGCCTTCAGAGCCGGCTTCGACACCGTCGGGGCCGCGGCCGACGCGGTCCTGCCCGAGTACGAACGCACCGCGCTCCAACACCGGCTGGACGCCTGGCAGGCGGAGGAGGCCATGCTGGGGGACCGCCTCGCCGAGGCCGACGCCGCCGCGGCGGCAGCCCTGCCTCCGGCCGCGCCGGAGGAGGCCGAGGCGTACGCAGCCCAGGCCGCGGCGAAGCTTCGTACGGCAGGATCGGCCGTGGACGCCGCCCGGGTCCGGTGCAAGGACCTCGACGGGCTCTCCCGGCAGGCGGAGCAGGAACTGCGCGCCCTGGGCCCGCTGCGCGAGGCCTACGAGCGGGTGGCCCGGCTGGCCGGACTCACAGCCGGCACCTCCGCCGACAACGAGCGCAAGATGCGGCTGGAGGCGTACGTGCTGGCCGCGCGCCTGGAGCAGGTCGCCGCCGCGGCGACGGTACGGCTCCTGCGCATGTCCGGCGGCCGCTACACCCTGGTCCACTCCGACGCGCGGGCGAGCGGACGGGGCCGCTCCGGCCTCGGGCTGCACGTGGTCGACGCCTGGACCGGCAGCGAACGGGACACCGCCACGCTGTCGGGCGGCGAGACCTTCTTCGCCTCGCTCGCCCTCGCGCTGGGCCTGGCCGACGTGGTCACCGACGAGGCGGGCGGCATGCGGCTCGACACCCTCTTCATCGACGAGGGCTTCGGCAGCCTCGACGACCAGGCACTGGACGAGGTGCTCGACGTCCTGGACTCGCTGCGCGAGCGGGACCGCAGCGTCGGCATCGTCAGCCACGTCGCCGACCTGCGGACGCGCGTGCAGACCCAGCTGGAGATCGTCAAGCAGCGCGGTGGCTCGGTGGTGCGCCACCGCACGGCGGCGCTCACGGACTGAGCGGGCGCCGCGCGAGCGGGGAGGAGTAGACGATGCTGGTGGTCACCGGACCCAGCCCCGCGATCCGGCCCGTCACCTCCTCCAGGTGGGCCATCGAGCGGGCGGCCACCTTGAGGACGAAACAGTCGTCCCCCGTGACGTGATGGGCCTCCAGGATCTCGGAGGTGGCCTCCAGGAAGTCGTGGAACGGCTTGTAGTTGCCGTGCGGATAGCGCAGCCGCACCAGCGCCAGGATGGACTTCCCCAGCTTCTCGTGGTCGACCACGGCCGTGTAGCCGGTGATGATGCCGGCCTCCTCCAGCCGGCGGACCCGCTCGGTGACGGCGCTCGCGGACATGGACACGGTGCGGGCGAGTTCGGTGAAGCTGGCGCGGCCGTCCTGTTGGAGGGCCGCCAGGATGCGCCAGTCGGTGGCGTCGGGGGAATAACCGGTCATGGCGCAGGTCTAGCAGGGGATTCCCCGGGGGAACAAGACAAAGGCCGGGGAAAACCGCTTCACCGGGTGATCGGTAGATCGTAGATTTTGAGCCATGACGACGACGAACAACACGACCGCCCCCGCCACCGCCAACCCCGTGCTCCGCGTCCCGCCGGCCAGTCCGGCCGCGGCCGCCGCGTACTTCGGCGCCAGCCTCGCCTTCCACGCGGACGTGTCCGATGTCGCCGCCGCCTTCAAGGCCCACCGCGAGCAGGGCGCCGACCTCGGCTTCCAGCTGATCGACTCCCGCTCCACGCCCTCCTGGGACCAGGCCCACGTGCCCGGCGCCATCCACCTGCCCACCGCCCTCATCCCCGAGCAGGCCGAGCGGCTCCTCGACAAGAACGTCCCCGTGGTGACGTACTGCTGGGGCCCCGGCTGCAACGGCGGCACCCGCTCCGCCCTCGCCCTGGCCGAACTCGGCTTCCAGGTCAAGGAGATGCTCGGCGGCATCGAGTACTGGATCCGCGAGGGCTTCGAGGTCGAGACCTGGCAGGGCAGCCAGCAGCGCGCCGAGGCCGACCCGCTGACCGCGCCGACCGACTCGGACGACTGCGGCTGCTGACGTACGTACGGGCCGCTCGCTCCAGGGGAGTGCGAGCGGCCCGTCCGCTTGCCGTGAGCCGGCCGCCGGGGGCGGTCAGAGCTTCGACAGCTCGTCCACCAGGTCGTCCAGACCCAGCGAACCCTGCGACAGGGCCGCCATGTGCCAGGCCTTCAGGTCGAAGGAGTCGCCGTGCGCGGCCCGCGCGTTGTCCCGGCCCAGCAGCCAGGCGCGCTCGCCGAGCTTGTACCCGATCGCCTGCCCCGGCATCGACAGGTAGCGGGTCAGCTCACTCACCACGAAGTCCTCGGGGCGCCCGCTGTGCAGGCCGAAGAACTCCTGCGCGAGGTCCGGAGTCCACGTCTCGCCCGGGTGGAACGGCGAGTCCGCCGGGATCTCCAGGCCCAGGTGCATGCCGATGTCCACGATGACCCGCGCCGCGCGCATCATCTGGCAGTCCAGGTAACCCAGGCGCTGCTCCGCGTCCTTGAGGTAGCCCAGCTCGTCCATCAGCCGCTCCGCGTACAGGGCCCAGCCCTCGGCGTTGGCGCTGACGATGCCGACGGTGGCCTGGTAGCGCGAGAGCCGGTCCGCCACGTGCGTCCACTGCGCGAGCTGGAGGTGGTGGCCGGGAACGCCCTCGTGGTACCAGGTGGACACCAGGTCGTACACGGGGAAGCGGGTCTGCCCCATCGTGGGCAGCCAGGTGCGGCCCGGGCGGGTGAAGTCCTCCGAGGGGGAGGTGTAGTACGGGGCCGCGGCGCCGCCCGGCGGGGCGATCCGGGACTCCACCTTCCGGACGCGCTCGGCGAGTTCGAAGTGGGTGCCGTCGAGGTTCTCGATGGCCTCGTCCATGAGGCCCTGGAGCCAGGCCTGGACCTCCTCCACGCCCTCGATGTGGGTGCCGTGGTCGTCCAGGTGGCGCAGCGCCTCCCACGGGCCGGCGCCCGGCAGGATCTTCTCCGCCTCGGTCTTCATCTCGGCGAGCAGGCGGTGGTACTCCGACCAGCCGTAGGCGTACGCCTCGTCCAGGTCCAGGTCCGTACCGTTGAAGTAGCGCGACCAGCGGGCGTACCGCTCGCGGCCCACCGTGTCCGGCCTGCCCTCGACGGCCGGGGCGTAGACCGCGCTCATCCAGTCGCGCAGGGCCTTGACGGCGGCGGTGGCGCCGGCCGCAGCCTCATCCAGCTCGGAGCGCAGGGCGTCGGGGCCCGCGGAGGCGAAGTCCTGGAAGAAGGCGGGCTCTTCGTCGTCCTCGCCGGCCCAGGTGGTCAGCTGGCCGATCATGGTGGCGGTGGCGCGCGGTCCGCCGTGCAGACCGCGTTCCAGACCGAGGGAGAGGCTCTCGCGGTAGCCGTCGAACGCGGCCGGTACGGCGCGCAGCCGCTCGACGATCGCCGCCCAGTCCTCCTCGGTCTCGGCGGGGGTGAGCGTGAAGACCTCGCGGACGGAGTGCGCGGGGCTGTGGATGTTGCTGACCGCGCACAGGTCCTCGTCGGCCTCGTGGACGGCGAGTTCGGCCGTGAGGCGTTCGCGGAGCAGGCGGGCGCAGCGGCGCTCGGTGTCGCTGTCGGCGCCGGGCAGCAGCTCGGCGGCGTCGAGGCGGGCGAGGGTGGCGCGGGAGAGTTCGGCGACGGCCGCACGGCCGGCCGGTGAGAAGTCGGGGAGCTTGCCGGAGCTCTCGGCTACTCCGAGGTAGGTGCCCGTGATCGGGTCGAGGGCGATGAGGTCGTCGACGTACGCGTCGGCCACCTGGCGGGGCAGCCGGGAAGCGCTGCCGTTGTGGAGGATCTCTGACATGCGGCCATCTTCGTATGTGAGACGGGCTCGCGTCATTACTGTTTGGCGTCAGCCTGCTGACGTGGCAGGGATCGGCCCCCTCCGCCAGGTGGCCGGGCGTGTTCAGGGGCGGCGCCGCGGAGGCTGCTGGTCGAGCGGCAGCTCGTACGGGCTCTCGTAAGGGCGCTCGGCGGGGAGTTCGTACGGCAGCCGGGACCGGACCGGGGTGGCGTCCAGCCGGGCCGTGATCACCAGGGTGCCCTCCTCGATCTGGTAGTCGAGGGGCAGGCCCAGGCCGCGCATGGCCGCGACCATGCCGGTGTTGGAGGCCTGGGTGACGGCGTACACGCTGTCGCAGCCGGCCTCGACGGCCATCGAGACCAGCCGACGCAGGAGCTCGGAGCCGATGCCGCGGCGCTGCCAGTCGTCCTCGATGAGCAGCGCGACCTCGGTCTCGTCGCCGTCCCACAGCAGGTGGCCGAGGGCGACGAGCCTGCCGGAGGCGGTGGTCGCGGCGAGGGTGCGGCCGAAGCGGGGGCTCAGGAGGTGGCCGAGGTAGCGGTCGGCGTCGGCCACGGGCCCGTGGTAGCGCAGCGACAGGGTGCGCTCGGAGCAGCGGTCGTGCATCGCGCGGGCCGCGGCCTGGTCGGAGCCGTCGGCGCGGCGGACGGTGATCTCGTTGCCCTCGGGCAGTGTCAGCACGTCCTGGCTGCGCGGGACGCGGGGGCCGAGCCGCGCGTCGAGCTCCACGAGCGCGCGGGCGCGGGCGAACTCGGTCGGGGTGAAGGGCAGGTAGGGCCGCTCCACGGTGATCGCGCCGCCCGAGGGGTCGCGCAGACGCATGACGGTGGCCTCCAGGACCCCTTCGACGGGGGCGTCGGCACCGGCGTTGGGACGGCCGGAAAGAGTCGTCGCGGGGATCGAGTGGATGGTGCAGCGGCCGAGCAGCTGGCGCAGGGCGAGGGGGAGTTCGGCGGCGTCCAGGGCGGTGCGGGTGGCGAGGCCGAGGACGCGGGTCGGGGTGTCGACGAGGTCGTGGGCGTCGGCGCGCTCGATCCAGGTGCTGTGGCCGCCGGCCCCCGCGATGGCGCGGGTCAGCTCGGCGGAGGGCAGGTCCTGCGGGGCGCGGAGCAGGAACTCGTCGACGGTGCCGCCCTCCGGGAGGGGGTGGGTCTGGAGGGTGAGGATGTCGACGCCGCGGCGGGCGAGGGCGGTGCACAGCGCGGCCAGGGAGCCGGGCTCGTCACGGACGGTGGTGCGCATGCGCCACAGGGTGGTGGTCGCGGTGGCGGTGGCGGTCGCGGTGGCGCCGGTGGTGGTGGCGGCCGGGGGCGGTGTGCCCTCCGGCGGCGCATGGCTGTGGCGCCGCGCCCACCAGGTGTGGAAGGCGGCCGTGACCAGGAGTGCGACGGCCGAGGCGACCAGCAGGACCGGGCCCCTCGGACCGTGCACGACGAGATTGGCGATGCCGTCGGCGACCGCGACGGCGCAGAAGAGCGCGGCGAGTTCGACGACGTCGCGGCGCCAGTGGTGGCGGTGGGGGCGCTGGGCTGAGGCATGAATACGGTCAGTCATGCACACCACTGTGGCGCAGGGGTGTTGCGTGATCACGAACGATCTGTGACCGACTGGTTAAGTATCCATCTGGCCGGTTTCACCCGGTTTTCCGATTCGCCCCCCTGGTCACTGGCCGACTCGACCGGGCTGGAGGGTCCTGGTGAAGAGGACGCCGCCGCCCTGGCGGCGCAGCCGGACGGTGAGTTCCCCGCTGTCGCCGTCGATGTCGACCTCGCCGTAGTACGGGGGGTTCTCCGAGGGCGACATGTTGGCGACCGGGGCCGACTGGACGTACGCGGTCTGCGGGCCGAAGGTGGCGTCGAGCCGTCCGGCCGGGAAGCCGCCGGCGCCGATCGGGCCGGAGACGAACTCCCAGAACGGCGCGAAGTCGGTGAAGGCCGCCCGCTCGGGCGCGTAGTGGTTGGCTGCGGTGTAGTGGACGTCGGCAGTGAGCCAGAGGGTGCCGGTGATGCGCTGGTGCTTGATGTGGCGCAGGAGTTCGGCGATCTGGAGCTCGCGGCCCAGCGGGGCGCCGGGGTCCCCCTGGGCGACGGCCTCGAAGTTGGCCGCCCCGTCGGGGACGACGATTCCCAGCGGCATGTCGGAGGCGATCACCTTCCAGGTCGCGCGGGAACGGGAGAGCTCGCGCCTGAGCCAGGCCAGCTGCTCGGGGCCGAGGATGCCGATGGGGTCCTCGGTCCGGTCGTCCGGGGAGTTGGCGTTGCGGTAGGTGCGCATGTCGAGCACGAACACGTCGAGCAGCGGGCCGTGGCGCATCACCCGGTACATCCGGCCCTCGGCGCGGCCGCCGCGCAGGTCGGTGACGGGGAAGTACTCGCCGAAGGCCTGGCGGGCGCGGCGGGCGAGGGTGTCGACGTCCCGGACGGTGTAGCGGGGGTCGTCGATCAGCTGGCCCGGGTACCAGTTGTTGCGCACCTCGTGGTCGTCCCACTGGGCCAGGACCGGGACCTGGGCGTTGAAGTCGCGCAGGTTGCGATCGAGCAGGTTGTAGCGGAAGTTCCCGCGGAACCCGTCGAGGGTCTCGGCGACCTTCGACTTCTCCTCGGTGGTGACGTTGCGCCACAGGCTGCCGTCGAGCAGGGGCACGGAGGCCTTGATCGGGCCGTCGGCGTAGATCGTGTCCCCGCTGAAGAGGAAGAAGTCGGGGTCGCGCAGCCGCATTTCGTCGAAGACGCGGTAGCCGCCGAGGTCGGGGTTGATACCCCAGCCCTGGCCCGCCAGGTCGCCGGACCACAGGAAGCGCACGTCGCGGCGGCGGGAGACGGGCGTGGTGCGGAAGGTGCCGTGGACCGGCTCGCCCGTGCGGCGCGGGTCGTCGGGGTCGGCCAGGACGACCCGGTAGTGGATCTGCTGCCCCGGCGGGAGGTCGCGCAGGACGGTGGTGCCGGTGAAGTCGGTGGCCGGGCCGAGGAGGGGGCCGCCGTGGCGGCGTACGGCGTAGCGGAACGCCTCGCTCGGGGAGGTTTCCACGTACATCCGCGCGGGCCGGTCGGAGCGGGTCCACACCGTGGCCGCGTGGGCGCTGACCTCGCCGGACTGGACGCCCCAGAGCGCGCACGGCCGGCCGGAGCGGGCGAAGGCGGGGGCCGCGAACGCCGGAGCGGCGAGCAGCGCGGACGACAGGGCGAGGGAACCGCCGATGAGGGTCCGGCGGGTGTGCGGGTTCGATGCCATCGGTGTGTCTCCAGGGGCCGGCGAGGACGGGCCGGACCAGCGTGCAGCCGCACACCGGCCCGGCCGCGTCTGCCACGCGAACCCCGGATGAACACCCGTCAGCAGCTCATCCGGCCGGGTGGGTAGCGCTCCTCGCCGTGTCCAGGATCACCCGGGCGACGAGCGCGGGATCGTCGTTCATCGGTACGTGTCCGCAGCCCGGGAGCCGGATCAACCGGGCGCCGGGGACGGTGTGTTTGGCGCGTACGCCCTGACGGCGCAGCAGCAGCCGGTCGCGGGTTCCCCAGGCGATGGTGACCGGCAGGCCGGGCACGTCGTCGGTGAACCGTACGGAGCCGCCCGCGGCCAGGGTCTCCTCGAAGCCGGTGGCGTCGCGCAGGGCGAGGGTCTCGGCGACCACGGCGGCGGGCGAACGGCGGGCCGGGCGGGCGTAGATGGTGCCGGTGAGCGCGGTGCGGCCGGCGGCGCTGCGCGCGAGGCGGTCCACCGCGGGGCGGGGCAGTGCCTTGGCGCCGGCGCGCATCGCGAGGAGGGTGGCGAAGGCGTACCGGCGCTCGCCCTGCGTCCAGAACCCGGCGGGGGAGAGGGCGGTGACCGAGCGGACCAGGCCGCCGCGGCCCATTTCGAGCGCGAGCAGGCCGCCGAGGGAGTTGCCCGCGACGTGGGGGCGCTCGACGCCGAGCGCGGCGCAGAGCGCACCGAGCGCGGGGGCGAAGGTGCCCAGGCCGTACGGAACGCCTTCGGGCAGCGGCTCCGAGGCGCCGAAGCCGGGGAGGTCGACGGCGATCACGTCGTGCTCGGCGGCCAGGATGTCGGTCACCGGATGCCAGGCCTGGAGGTGGTGGCCGATGCCGTGCAGCAGGAGGAGCGGTTCGCCCGCGCCCTTGCGCTCGTAGGCGACGGTGGCGGTGCGCGGGCCCAGCGGCGAATCGATCGTGAAGGAGACCGTGGCGGTCATGCTGCTCCTCGTCGGGTGGACGCGTGTGAGACAGGCTGTCAGTAGTTCCCACCGTCATGATTACCGCCCGGTAGCCCTTGACTACAAGCCTTCTGGGCACGCGAGGTGCACGAGAACATCCTGTGAACGGCTTGATACGTATGCCCGATCTGCCCGACAAAGGCCCGAGCATTGGTCTTGACCAAGGGGGTGCGCCGTCCTATCGTCGCAGGGATAGTGCAGGAACCTTTAATAAACAAAGGCGCGGAACTGCCGCTGGAACACACGGCGAGTGCGGCGAGTGCAGCGATGGCAGGAGGAGTCAGGGTGGGGACCACGCAGCTCGAAACGGTGCCGGAGCCGAAGTACTGGCACCTGAAGACCGTCCTCAGCGAAGCGCTCGACCAGGACTTCGCCGTCGGTGAGGTCCTGCCCAACGAGCGTGAGCTCGCCGCCCGTTTCGGCGTCGCCCGCGCCACCCTGCGCCAGGCACTGGAGCAGTTGGAGCTCGAAGGCCGGCTCCAGCGCCGCCGCGGGGTCGGCACGACCGTCGCCCCGCCGCGCGTGGGTGTCGCCGTCGGCAGCACGCAGCACAGCTGGCCCGGCGAGGGCGTCGACGGCTGGGAGCCGGTGGACGCGGCCGAGGACCTGCCGCCGGCCGCGGTGCGCGCGCTCCTCGCCACCGGCGGCGCCGGTGCCTTCGCCGCCGACCAGCCCGTCCACATCGTGCGCCGGACCAGGATGACCCAGGGCCAGGCCGTGGCCGCCGAACTGCTCTACGTGCCCGCCGCCTCCGTGCCCGGGCTCACCGCCATCGAGGCCCCGGCCGGACCGGCCCGCGCCAAGGCCGTCCTGCGTGAACTCCAGCGGCTGGTCCTCGATGGCCAGGACCGCTCGGTGGAGCTCGGCTCCGCCCGCGCCGACGACGCCAAGGAGCTGGACCGGCTGCCCGGCGCCCCGGTCCTCCTGGTCACCACCCGGTACTTCACCGCCGCCGGCACGGCCGCGGTCTCGGTGGCCACCTACCGCGCCGACACCTGCCGCCTGACCTTCGGCGACTCCGGCGCCGTCGAGATCGCGCACGAGCCGCGCGTCGCCTCCTGACGCGGGGCGGAGCGGCCCTCCTGGTTCCGTAGTCCTTCCGGTACGGCCCGAGTCCGGCGTTCGCCGGGCGCGGGCCGTACGCGTTCGCGTTACGGTGCGGTCAGCGGCGGCGGGCCGTCACCGTCTTCTCCACCGCGAAGAGCTCTTCCTCGACGTGGTCCAGCGCCAGGCGGAGGGCGCCGGTGGCCACGGCCGCCTCGCCGAGCAGGGACAGGGCGACCTTCGGCGGGCGCAAGCAGTAGCGCTCCAGCTCCCGGCGCAGGGGATCCAGGACCCCGTCCAGCCCGGCCGCCCAGCCGCCGACCACCACCAGCTCCGGATCCATCGCCAGGACCAGCGCCGCGACGTCGTGCACCAGGCGCTGCAGGAACCGCTCCACGGCGGCCACCGCGTGCTCGTCCCCCCGCTTGGCCATGGCGAAGACCTCGGCGACCGCGGGCTCGTCCAGCGGATGCAGCGGCTCACCCGTCGTCGACAGCAGCTTCTCCGGGGTGACCTCACGGCCCAGCAGATGCAGGGCGCCGATCTCGCCGGCCGCCCCGCCGAAGCCCCGGTGCAGCCGGCCGCCGATCAGGGACCCGGCGCCGGGGCTGAGCCCGGCCATGACGAACACGATGTCGTCGGTGTCCCGCCCGGCCCCCTTCCAGTGCTCGGCGACCGCCGCGGCATTGGCGTCGTTCTCCACCTGCACCGGGCACCGGAACGAGCGCTGCAGCCGTTCCCCCAGCGGCAGTCCCGTCCAGCCGGGCAAGGCGGTACCGAGGCGGACCGTGCCGTCCGCCTCCACGATCCCCGGGCTGCCGACGCCGACCGCGCGCAGCGAGTCCCGGGGCACCCCGGCCCGGCGCAGCAGATCGGCCACGGCCGCACGGACCTTCTCCAGCCGCTCGTCGGCGGACGCCGATTCCGCCACGTCCTTCGTGCCCGCGCCGATGACCCGTCCGTCCAGCCCGGAGAGCAGCACGGCAACCCGGTGCGAGCCGATCTCGATGCCCAGCAGGTGGCCGGCCTCGGCCCGGAAACGGAACCGCCTCGCCGGTCGCCCTTGCCGCCTCGCGCCTTCCTCGGCCTCGGCCTCGACGACCAGCCCGGTCCCCATCAGACCCTCCACGACCCCCTCGACGGTCGGCCGGGAAAGCCCGGTGACCCGGGTCAGGTCGGTGAGGGTCGGCGATCCGGCCGCGCGCAGTGCCCGGAGCACCACGGCGGAGTTGATCCGCCTGAGCAGAGAGGGGTCCCCGCCGGTCAGCTGCCCCAACGTGTGTCCTCCCAGCTGGCGAGCCTGTCAGCCGGATCGTACTGTGCCCCCGTCGCAGCAGCGAGAACCAGCCCCCCATCGGCCGGAACACGCCGGTGCCCTGCGCACCACCCTCACCGCCGTGCCCGACCGCACTCGGTTACCTCGGTCCGTGGACCGGGCTGGGTGTGATGGCGCTCTGGGCCGTGGTCACGGTGGTCGGGGGCTGGATCGCGGTGCGCCGGCGGGACGCGTGACGGCGGGCCAGTTGTCAGTGGGGGTCGGGATACTGACGGCATGACCACGGCAGAGCATCTCGACACGATCGAACGGCTCCGGGCACGGGAGTTCCCGGCCGAGCCGGTCTGGTCCGGCGGGCTGAGCAGCGGCCCGGGTTACCACTTGGTGCAGGTCGCCCGGACCGCGGACTTCTGGGAGGACGACGGTTCGGGTCGGATCGAGGCGGCCGATCAGATCAACGCCGAGTACGGGGCGCTCACCCAGGCCCTGACGGACCGGTGGGGGGAGGCGCAGGTCTTCAGCCTCGTGTCGCTGCTGGAGCGGGGGCTCGACGGCGAGGAGATACCGGAGCCGTGGGACGAGGTGAGCAACACCACCGGCCATGTGCACCTGTGGCGCGCCGAGGAGCACTGGCTGGTGGCCTACGTGGCGCAGTGGGACTCCGAGGACCCCTACGTGCTGATGGCAGGGGTCACCGTGATCGACCCGCCCTAGGGTCCCTCGGGGGATTCGGCGGCGGCGCGCAGGCGGGCGTACTCCTGGGCCATGGATTCCGCGGTCCAGTGGGCGTTGAGGCCGCTGGGGTTGGGGAGGACCCAGATGCGGGTGGAGCCGATGGTCCGCTCCTGAGGGCCGATCTGAGCCTTTCGCTCGCCGAAGGCGGTGCGGTAGGCGGTGACGCCGACGACCGCCAGCCATTGGGGGCGCAGGCGTTCCACCTTGGCCGTCAGGAGGCGGCCGCCCTCGCGGAACTCCTCGGCGCTCAGCTCGTCGGCGCGGGCCGTGGCCCGGGCGACGACGTTGGTGATGCCGAGGCGGTAGGTCAGCAGCTCCTCCTGCTCCGCGGGGGCCAGCCGGCGCGGAGTGAAGCCCGACAGGTGCAGGACGGGCCAGAAACGATTGCCGGGGCGGGCGAAGTGGTGGCCCGTCGCGGCGGAGAGGAGACCGGGGTTGATGCCGCAGAAGAGCACACGCAGACCGCCCGCGACCACGTCCGGGATGACGCGGTCACGGGCGGCGTTCAGCTCGTCGGGGGTCA
This sequence comes from Streptomyces sp. NPDC057010, assembly GCF_042673805.1. Classification (NCBI taxonomy): domain Bacteria; kingdom Bacillati; phylum Actinomycetota; class Actinomycetes; order Kitasatosporales; family Streptomycetaceae; genus Streptomyces; species Streptomyces sp. NPDC057010. The sequence goes on from NZ_JBHUSC010000026.1 coordinate 69,228, forward strand.
GAGGATCGACCCCGGCGTGTACCCGGCGGCCTCCGGGTGCTGCTTGGAGATCGCCTCGATGCGCGAGACCACCGCAGTGACCTGGTCGCCCGCGGCGCCGGTGAAGGACAGCTTGTCGGCCATCAGGGCGTCGAGCTGGGCACGGTCCAGCGGCATCCGCTCGTCGGCGGCCAGCTTGTCCAGCAGTTCGTTGCGCTCGGCACCCCGCTCGCGCATGGCGAGCGCGGATGCCACCGCGTGCTCCTTGATGACCTCGTGGGCGGCCTCGCGGCCGACCCCGGCCCGCACCGCGCCCATCAGGACCTTCGTGGTCGCGAGGAACGGCAGGTAGCGGTCCAGCTCGCGGGCCACGACCGCCGGGAAGGCGCCGAACTCGTCGAGGACGGTCAGGAAGGTCTCCAGCAGGCCGTCGAAGGCGAAGAACGCGTCCGGCAGGGCCACTCGGCGGACCACCGAGCAGGAGACGTCGCCCTCGTTCCACTGGTCGCCGGCCAGCTCGCCGGTCATCGAGGCGTAGCCGCGCAGGATGACCATCAGGCCGTTCACGCGCTCGCAGGAGCGGGTGTTCATCTTGTGCGGCATCGCGGAGGAGCCGACCTGGCCGGGCTTGAAGCCCTCGGTGACCAGCTCGTGGCCGGCCATCAGGCGGATGGTCTTGGCGATGGAGGAGGGTGCCGCGGCCAGCTGGACCAGGGCGGTGACCACGTCGTAGTCGAGGGAGCGAGGGTAGACCTGGCCGACCGAGGTGAAGGCCTGGGCGAAGCCGAGGTGGGCGGCGATCCGCTGCTCCAGGTCGGCCAGCTTCGCGGCGTCGCCGCCGAGCAGGTCGAGCATGTCCTGGGCGGTGCCGACCGGGCCCTTGATGCCGCGCAGCGGGTAGCGGGCGAGGAGGTTCTCCAGGCGGTCGTAGGCGACCAGCAGCTCGTCGGCCGCGGTCGCGAAGCGCTTGCCCAGCGTGGTGGCCTGCGCGGCCACGTTGTGGGAGCGGCCGGCCATGACCAGCTCCGCGTGCTCGCCGGCCAGCTTGCCGAGGCGGGCGAGGACGGCGACCGTGCGGTCGCGGGCCAGCTCCAGCGAGAGCCGGATCTGGAGCTGCTCGACGTTCTCGGTGAGGTCGCGCGAGGTCATGCCCTTGTGGACGTGCTCGTGACCGGCGAGGGCGTTGAACTCCTCGATGCGGGCCTTCACGTCGTGCCGGGTGACCTTCTCGCGCTCGGCGATGGAGGCGAGGTCGACCGTCTCCAGGACGCGCTCGTAGTCGGCGAGGGCCGCGTCGGGGACCTCGATGCCGAGGTCCTTCTGGGCGCGCAGCACGGCGAGCCACAGCCGCCGCTCCAGCGTCACCTTGTACTCGGGGGACCACAGGACGGCGAGCTCCGCGGAGGCGTAGCGGCCGGCCAGGACATTGGGGATGCGGGGCTTGGCAGTCACGTGGAGGGATTCTACTTGGGCATCCGCTGTGCGTTTACGCAGGTAGGGGCGCCACCGCCGATTGTGCCTTGCTACGAGAGCGGCGACTCCCCGTAGGGCAGCAGCTCGGGGCGCTTGGCGGGGCGACCGTCCCCGGAGGAGCGGCCCGTCAGACGGCGGCCGACCCAGGGGATCAGGTGCTGCCGGGCGAAGCTGAGATCCTGCGCCCGGCGGACCGCCCAGCCCGGGGGCACCGCGGCGGGCAGTTCCGCGCGCCAGTCCTGCTCGGCGGGCAGGCCCAGCGTCTGCCACACGGCCTCCGCCACCCGCCGGTGGCCCTCGGCCGTCAGGTGCAGCCGGTCGACGTCCCACATCCGCTGGTCCCCGAGGACGGGGGCGCCGTACAGGTCCACGACCAGGGCGCCGTGCCGTGCCGCGAGCTCCTCGACGAGGGCGAACAGCTCTTCCATCCGGGGCCGGAAGCGCTCCATGACCGGCCCGCTGCGTCCCGGGGAGCGCATCAGGACCAGCTGCTTGCAGGAGGGCGCGAGGAGCTCCACGGCCGACTCCAGATGGGCCCGGACCCGGCCCATGTCCACCTTGGGGCGGAGCGCGTCGTTCAGCCCGCCGACCAGGGTCACCACATCGGCGCCCATGGCCGCGGCCAGCGGTGCCTGGTCCTCGGCGATCTGCCCGATGAGCTTGCCGCGGACCGCGAGGTTCGCGTAGCGGAAGCCGGGCTCGCGCGCCGCGAGCCGGGCGGCCAGCAGATCGGCCCAGCCCCGGTAGGAGCCGTCCGGGAGCAGGTCGGACATCCCCTCGGTGAAGGAGTCGCCGACCGCGACAAAACTGGTGTAAGACGCATTCATCTCCATGGCGGAGCGATGCTACCGCGCGGTAGCCCGGCCCCGCAGGGCCGGGTACCGCACCGGTCAGGCGGAGGCGGGCCTTCCGAAGAGCTCCCGCAGCACGTCCTCCATCGTCACCAGGCCCGTCATGGTGCCGTCCGCCCCGAGGACCGCCGCCAGGTGCGTACGGCTGCGCCGCATCGCGGTCAGCACGTCGTCCAGCGGGGTCTCGGCGCGCACCTGCGCGATCGTGCGCAGCGCCGACACCGGGAAGGGCTCGTCCCGCGCCTCCACGTCCGCGTCCAGGGCGTCCTTGACGTGCAGGTAGCCCAGGATCCCGTGCTGCGCGTCGACCACCGGGAACCGGGAGTACCCGGACTCGGCCGACAGCCGCTCCAGCCCGGTCGGGGTGATGCCCTCCCGGGCGGAGACCACCCGGTCCGCCGGCAGCACCACATCGGTCACCGGCCGGCGGCCCAGCTCCAGGGCGTCGTGCAGGCGCTCGGTCGCCCGGTCGTCCAGGAGCCCCGCGTTGCTGGAGTCCTTGACCATCCGCGCCAGCTCGTCGTCGGAGAAGGTCGCCGCGACCTCGTCCTTCACCTCCACGCGCAGCAGGCGCAGCAGGGCGTTGGCGAAGGCGTTGATCGCGAAGATCACCGGCCGCAGCGCCCGCGTCAGGGTCACCAGCGGCGGCCCCAGCAGCAGTGCGGTGCGCACCGGCTCGGACAGCGCCACGTTCTTCGGCACCATCTCGCCGAAGAGCATGTGCAGGTACGTCGCCAGGGCCAGCGCCACCACGAAGGAGATCGCGTGCGTCACCCCTGAGGGCACCCCGACCGCGTCCAGCAGCGGGGACAGCAGGTGCGCGATCGCCGGTTCGGCGACCACACCCAGCACCAGGGTGCACAGGGTGATGCCGAGCTGGGCCGCCGCCATCAGCGCCGACACGTGCTCCAGACCCCACAGGACGGCGCGGGCCCGCCGGTCGCCCTGCTCGGCGTAGGGCTCGATCTGGCTGCGCCGGACCGAGATCAGCGCGAACTCGGCGCCGACGAAGAAGGCGTTGACGACCAGGGTCGCCAGGCCGATCAGCAACTGGACCGCGGTCATCGGCCCTCCTCCCCGTCCTTGCCGCCGGCCGTCCCGGCCGGCATGTGCAGCAGTACCCGGGCGGCGCGCCGCCCGCTCGCGTCGACGACGTCGAGCTGCCAGCCGTCCAGTTCCAGACGGTCGCCGACGGCCGGGATGCGGCCCAGCTCGGTCGCCAGGAGGCCGGCGAGCGTCTCGTACGGGCCGTCCGGCACGCGCAGTCCGATCCGCTCCAGCTGGTCGGTGCGGGCGGCTCCGTCGGCGGAGTAGAGCAGGCGCCCGGAGGCGTCCGTGCCGGCCGGGGCCAGGTCCGGGGTCTCGTGCGGGTCGTGCTCGTCGCGCACCTCGCCGACGACCTCCTCGACGATGTCCTCCAGCGTGGCCACCCCGGCCGTGCCCCCGTACTCGTCGATGACCACGGCCATCGTCTGCTTGCCGGACAGCCGGTCCAGCAGCCGGTCCACGGTCAGCGACTCCGGTACGAGGAGGGGCTCGCGCAGCAGCTGCGACACCGGGTGGCGGTGGCGCTCCTCCGCGGGCAGCGCCAGCACGTCCTTGATGTGGACGGTCCCGACGACGGTGTCGAGGCTGCCCCGGTAGACCGGGAAGCGGGACAGGCCGGTGGCCATCGTCGCGTTCGCCACGTCCTCGGCGGTGGTCTGCACGTCGAGGGCGGTGACCTGGACGCGCGGGGTCATCACGTTCTCGGCGGTCAGGTCGGCCAGGTTCAAGGTCCGCACGAACAGCTCGGCGGTGTCCTTCTCCAGGGCGCCCGCCTTCGCGGAGTGCCGCGCCAGGGCGACCAGCTCCTGCGGGGTGCGCGCGGAGGCCAGCTCCTCGGCCGGCTCCATGCCGAAGCGGCGCACCATGTGGTTCGCGGTGGTGTTGAGATGGCTGATCAGAGGCCTGAAGGCCCGGCTGAACACCCGCTGTGAGGTCGCCACGCGCTTGGCGATGGCCAGCGGGGAGGAGATCGCCCAGTTCTTGGGGACCAGCTCGCCGACGACCATCAGGACGACGGTCGACAGGACGGTGGCCAGGACCAGGGCGGTGGAGGAGGCGGCGCCCGCCGAAAACCCCATGGACTTGAACGGGCCTTCGAGCAGGGCGGCGATGGACGGCTTGGAGATCATGCCGATGACCAGGCCGGTCACGGTGATGCCGAGCTGGGCGCCGGACAGCTGGAACGTCAGGGTGCGGACGGCCGCGAGGGCACTGTCGGCCCCGCGCTCGCCGCGCTCGACGGCTTCTTCGAGCTCGCTGCGCTCGATGGTGGTCAGCGAGAACTCGGCCGCGACGAAGACTCCGCAGGCCAGACAGAGGAGCAGCGCCACGACGAGCAGGAGGACTTCGGTCATCGGTCGATCACCTCCGTCCCATGATCAGCCAGGAGGAGGGGTATCGCGCGGTGTCGGCTGCGGATGTGTCGTGGACTGGGAGGCTCGCCCATGGGCGGACGCTCACACCTTTCGGGGGAGAGGGAGGAACCGTTGCCTACAGGGTAAAGGACCGGCAAAGAGATCGGATCATTCTTTTGTCCAGTCTCGCAGGGCGGAAGTCGGTGGCGGGCCGTGGTGCGGGCGTGCTTGGCTCCCGATCATGAACCCGACTGAAACTGAACCCGAGCTTCAGCCCCGTCCCCGGTTCCGGATCCGGACCGCGGTGCCGGCCGATGCGGAGGGCGTGCTCGCCTTCTGGAAGGAAGCCGCCGAGGGCACGTCGATCACGGACGACGTGGACGGGGTGACCGGGCTCGTCACGCGCGATCCCGACGCGCTGATCCTCGCGGAGGCGGACGGGGTCCTCGTCGGGTCGGTGATCGCAGGCTACGACGGCTGGCGGTGCTCGCTGTACCGGCTGGCCGTACTGCCGTCCCGGCGCCGGCAGGGGATCGCCAGCGCGCTGCTGGAAGCGGCCGAGCGGCGCTTCCTGGCGGCGGGCGGGCGGCGCGGCGACGCGATGGTGCTGGAGGAGAACGAGCGGGCCCACCGGGCGTGGGCCGCCGCCGGGTACCGCAGGGAGGACCACTGGCGGCGGTGGGTGAAGCCGTTCGCGTAGGGCGCGCCGTGGCCCGCCGAGGCCCGCCGGCTCAGTCCAGGCGGCGGGCCTCGCCGATGACGCAGTACGAGGTGGGCAGGGCAGGGCCGCGCTCGGGCAGCCGGAAGCTGCGCTGGGAGACGATCCGGAAACCGGCGGCCTCGATCGAGGCGAGCGGGTCGCGGGCCGTGTGGCAGCCGCCGAAGAGGTGCGGCCAGACGGTCCGGTCCAGGGCGCGCTGGAAGGCGGCCATGCCGGGGCCGGGGGCGAGGCCGTGCTCGAAGAAGCGGAGTTCGGCGCCGGGGCGGAGCACGCGGTGCAGCTCGGCGAGGGAGCGCGGCAGGTCCCGTACGGTGCACAGCACCAGCGAGGCGACGGCCGCGTCGAAGGCCTCGCTCTTGACCGGGAGGGCTTCGGCGGCGCCGGGTACGACGTCCACGGGGACCTCGGCGTGGAGCGCGGCGGAGGCCGCGAGGCGGCGGAGGGTGCGTTCCGGTTCGACGGCGACGACCTCGGAGACGGCGCGGGGGTAATGGGCGAAGTTGAGGCCGTTGCCGGCGCCGATCTCGATGACGCGGCCGGAGACGCCGTGGAGGAGCTCGGTGCGGAGGGCGGCTACGCCGGCGCGGGTGTCGGCCGTTTCGCTGAAGCGGGCGTAGAAGCGGGCGAAGAGGGGGTGGTGGATGGGGTCGCGGGGGCGGCGCGGCATGACGGACCTCCGGGGGCGGCGGTGGGGGCCGGTACCTCCAGGGTGCCCGGTCGGCTGCGCCTCACGCCTGGCGGGCCCGGCGGCGCCCGGGCTCCACGGGGCTCCGCCCCGGACCCCGCGCCTCAAGCGCCGGCGCGGCTGGTTTTGGCTCGGCTGGGTGGGTTTGTGCCGCTCAAGGATCGGGGCTCCGCCCCGGGCCCCGCGCCTCAAGCGCCGGCGGGGCTGGATGTGCCGCCGGGCGGGGTGGGCCACGTGGTGAGGAAGTCGGTGGGGGACCAGGTGCCCGCGAGGGTGGGGGAGAGCCAGGTGGGGGCGTCGGTGCGGAAGAGGGCCGGGGGGAGCGTGCCGGCGGACTGGGGGACGGCGCCCAGGAGGGGGGTGTCCGAGACCTCGGGGAGGTCGGCCAGGTTGCAGAGGGAGGCCAGGTCCGGGGCGGCCGGCCAGCTGCCGACGACCACGCCGAGCGGGGTCAGGGACCGGGCCCGGAGGGCCTCCGCCGTCAGGGCGGTGGAGTTGAGGGTGCCGAGGCCCGCCGGGGCGACGATCAGGACCGGGGCCCCGAGCAGGCGCGCCGCGTCGGCCAGGGTGTTGCCCGCCTCGTCGAAGCGGACCAGGAGGCCGCCCGCGCCCTCCACCAGGACCAGGTCGTGGGAGAGGGCGAGGCGGCCCGCCGCCTCGGCGATCCGCGCGGGGGAGACCGTGGGCAGCCCCGCACGGCGGGCCGCCGTGTCCGGCGCCAACGGCTCCGGGTAGCGGGCCAGTTCCACCGCCGTGACGGCGGGGCCCGCCAGGCGGACCACCTCCGCGGCGTCCCCCGGCTCGTCCGGGCCGACCCCCGTCTGGGCGGGCTTGAGCACCGCGACCGAGCGGCCGGCCGCCACGGCGGCGGCCGCGATCGCAGACGTGACCACCGTCTTGCCGATCTCCGTGCCCGTTCCGGACACCATGAGGATGGATGGGGTGGACATGTCCGTTTTCCTTAGCCTTCCTGAGCCGCCGCGACCACCGCGCGGCAGATGCGGGCCACATCGTCGTCACCGGTGACGAACGGGGGCATCGTGTAGATCAGATCGCGGAACGGGCGCAGCCAGACGCCCTCCCGGACCGCAGCGCGGGTGGCCGCCGCCATGCCGACCTCGTGGTCCAGCTGGACCACGCCGATCGCGCCCAGGACGCGAACCTCCCGCACCCCGGGCAACTCCTCGGCGGCCGCCAGGCCTTCGCGCAGCCCCGCCTCGATGCGCTTGACCTCGGTCGGCCAGTCCTGGGCCAGGAGCAGGTCGATCGACGCGAGCGCCACGGCCGCGGCGAGCGGGTTGCCCATGAAGGTCGGGCCGTGCGCGAGCACGGGGACCGAGCCCTGCGAGATGCCGTCGGCCACCCGCTCCGTGCACAGGGTCGCGGCGAGGGTGAGGTAACCGCCCGTCAGGGACTTCCCCAGGCACAGCACGTCCGGGGTGATCCCCGCGTGGTCGGCCGCGAAGAGCGCGCCCGTACGGCCGAAGCCCGTCGCGATCTCGTCGAGGATCAGGAGGACGTCGTACTCGTCGCACAGCTCGCGCAGCACCCGCAGGTGGGCCGGGTTGTGGAAGCGCATGCCGCCCGCCCCCTGCACCACCGGTTCCACGATGACCGCGGCCAGTTCGTCCGCGTGCGCGGCGATCAGGGAGCGGAGGTGGTCGTGGTACGCCGGGTCCAGGGGCGTGTCGAAGCCGCCGGGCGGCGCGTCCGCGAAGACCTGCCGCGGCAGGTGGCCCTGCCACAGCTCGTGCATGCCGCCCTCGGGGTCGCAGACGGCCATCGGCTGCCAGGTGTCCCCGTGGTAGCCGCCGCGCCAGGTCAGCAGCCGGGTCTTGCCCGTCCGGCCGAGCGAACGCCAGTACTGGAGGCACATCTTGACCGCGACCTCGACCGAGACCGAGCCCGAGTCGCAGAGGAACACGTGCTCCAGCCCCGGCGGGGTGATCTCCACCAGCCGGGCCGCCAGCCGCACGGCGGGCTCATGGGTGAGCCCGCCGAACATCACGTGCGACATACGGCCCAGCTGCGCGCTCGCGGCCTCGTTCAGCACCGGGTGGTTGTAGCCGTGGATCGCCGACCACCAGGAGGACATGCCGTCGACCAGTTCGGCGTGGCCCTGCCCCTGCCCGGCCGGATCCGCGAGCCGCAGCCGCACCCCGGAGGCGGAGTCGACGACCAGCGGCTCCTGCCGCCCGGGCATCGGACCGTACGGGTGCCAGACGTGCTGCCGGTCCAGCGCGAGCAGTTCCGCGCAGTCCGACTCCGGCTGAAGCTGATCAGGCATTGGGGGCGAGGTCCGTCCCCGCGCCACGACGGCGCACCGCCACCAGATCGGAGCGCACCTCCCCGGCCTCCGCCTGCGCCGGTACGGGCGCCGTCTCCGCGTGCCCGGAGCAGCCACCACAGGCCGAACCGCACCCGGCTTCCGCCGCACTGTCGCCGGAGCCGGCCGAGCCGCACAGGGAGGCGCCGCCACCGTGCGAACCGCAGCCGCCCGCCGTGGCCGCCTCCGCCACGTCGGCCCGGTGGGCCGGGAGCGTGGTCGTACCGGCGCCCTCCACCTCGAAACCGGCGTCCGCGATCATGTCGAGGTCGGCCTGTCCGGCCTGGCCCTCACTGGTGAGGTAGTCGCCGAGGAAGATGGAGTTGGCGATGTTCAGCGCGAGCGGCTGCATCGAGCGCAGGTGCACCTCGCGGCCGCCCGCGATCCGGACCTCCACGTCGGGGCAGACGAAGCGGACCATCGCGAGGATCCGCAGGCAGCGCTGCGGGGTGAGGTTCCACTCCTTGGCGAGCGGGGTGCCCTCGAAGGGGATCAGGAAGTTGACCGGCACCGAGTCCGAGTCCAGCTCCCGCAGCGCGTAGACGACGTCGACCAGGTCCTCGTCGCTCTCGCCCATGCCGGCGATCAGGCCCGAGCACGCCGACAGGCCGGCGGCGTGCGCCTTCTGCACCGTGTCGACCCGGTCCTCGTAGGTGTGGGTCTTGGTGATCTGCCCGTACGTCGCCTCGGAGGTGTTGAGGTTGTGGTTGTACGCGTCGGCGCCCGCTTCGCGCAGCCGCTCCGCCTGGCCGTCCGAGAGCAGGCCGAGGCACGCGCAGACCTCGACGCCCTCGTTCTGCTCCTTGATCGCCGCGATCGTCTTGCCGACGCGCTCCACGTCCCGGTCCGTCGGCCCGCGGCCGCTCGCGACCAGGCAGACCCGCTTCGCGCCGCCCGCGACGCCGGCCGCGGCGGCCTGGGAGGCCTCGTCCGGCTTCAGCCACGTGTACTTGAGGATCTCGGCCTTCGAACCGAGCCGCTGGGAGCAGTAGGAGCAGTCCTCCGGGCACAGGCCCGACTTCAGGTTGACCAGGTAGTTCAGCTTGACCCGACGCCCGAACCACTGGCGGCGCACCTTGCCGGCCGCGGCCACCACGTCGAGCAGTTCGTCGTCGGACGTCGCCAGTACGGCGAGCGCCTCTTCACGGGTCGGCAGCTCGCGCCGCAGCCCCTTGTCCACCAGGGTGTTCAGCAGGTCCATATTGCCGATCCTGGACCACACCCCCACTCCCGGCCAAGGAGAGATCGCACAACATGGCCGGTTGGGAGTGTGTGTATCGCCACACCTGACACTCAAGCCCCGGCGGCTAGGGTCGTGCAAAGTCCCGGCGGTTAGGGTCGGGCAGGTCTGTGGACTGCCGACAAAACAAGAGGACGCGCCGATGCCCCAGCCCACTCCCGATCAGGTGGACGTCTTCTCCTGGATCGACGCCGCGGAGGGCGCCCGCGAACGGGCCGGGCTCGTCCGCACGCTGCGCCCGAGGCCGGCCGAGTCGCCGCTCCTGGACCTCGCGAGCAACGACTACCTCGGTCTGTCCCGGCATCCGCAGACCGTCCGCGGCGCGCGCGAGGCGGCCGAGCGGTGGGGGGCCGGAGCCACCGGATCGCGTCTCGTGACGGGCACGACGGAGCTGCACGCGCAGCTCGAACGCGAGCTCGCGGACTTCTGCGGATTCGAGGCCGCACTGGTCCTGTCCTCCGGATACGCGGCCAACCTGGCCGCCGTGACCGCGCTCAGCGACCGGGGCACGCTGGTCGTCTCCGACGCCGGGAACCACGCCTCGATCGTCGACGGCTGCCGCCTGTCCCGCGCCGAGACCGCCATCGTCCCGCACTCCGATCCGGAGGCCGCGCGCAAGACGCTCGCCGCGCACGAGGGGCGGGCCCTGCTGGTCAGCGACTCCGTGTTCTCCGTCGACGGGGACGCCGCCCCGCTCGCCGGGTACGCCGCCGCCTGCCGCGACGAGGGCGCGGCGCTGGTCGTGGACGACGCGCACGGGCTGGGCGTGCTGGGGGAGGGCGGCCGCGGCGCGCTGCACGCGGCCGGGCTCGCGGGCGCGCCCGACGTGGTCGCCACGCTGACGCTCTCGAAGTCCCTGGGCAGCCAGGGCGGGGCGGTGCTCGGTCCGGCCAAGGTCATCCGCCACCTGGTCAACACCGCGCGCACGTTCATCTTCGACACCGGGCTGGCCCCGGCCGCCGCGGGCGCGGCGCTGGCGAGCCTGCGCCTGCTCCGGCGGGAACCGGAACGCGCCGGCCGCGCCCGCGAGGTGGCCGCCCAGCTGTACGGGCGGCTCACCGCGTCCGGCCTGACCGCGGCCCGGCCGGACGCGGCCGTGGTGTCGGTTCGGGCCCCGTCGGCCCCGGCGGCACTGCAGTGGGCCGCCGACTGCCGCGAGGCAGGTCTGTCCGTGGGGTGCTTCCGGCCGCCGTCGGTGCCGGACGGCATCTCCCGACTGCGGCTGACCGCCCGGGGGGATCTCACGGGGGAGGAGATCACCCGGGCCGTGGCGACGATCCTGCGGACCGCCCCTGCCGGAGCCACGGACCGGTAGGCGGAGCTACGGGAGCACGTCCGCCCGTACGGAAGCGATGAAGCCGTTCCAGGCCGGCCCGGTGAAGAGCACGGCCGGGCCGTCCGTCCGCTTGGAGTCGCGGACGGCCAGCAGGCCGCCACCGAGGGCGGCCGCTTCCACACAGTTGTTCATTCCGGTGCTGCGGCTGCTCCGCCGCCACCGCGCGCTGATCAGAAGTCCGCTGATCGATAAGGGGGTTGCGGACACGGGGGTGCCTCCTTACGCGTCGTCAGCAAGTGAGCTGATGAGATCCGACGAGTCCTGGGGCGGGAGGGCGTGTTCCTGGATGGTGCGGAACGCGGCGCTGTACGCCTCTAGGTCTTCCTTCCGCTCCAGATAGAGGCTACTCGTCAAATGGTCGAGCACCACCACATCCAGATCGGCGATGTTCGGAAATGAGAAAATGACGAACGGTCCGGTGAGGCCGAGATGACCCCCCACGCTGAACGGCAGCACCTGTAGTCGCACTTGGGGCAGCCGCCCCACCTCCGCCAGGTGCCGCAGCTGCTCCGCCATCACGCCCGGCCCGCCGATCTGCCGGCGCAGCACCGCCTCGTCCAGTACGGCGCTCAGCTCCAGCGGCGGATCCGCCCGCAGCACCGACTGCCGGGCCAGCCGTACGTCGACCAGCGCGTCCACCTTCGGCTCGGGCAGCCCGCCCAGCGCGGCCCGGGTCACCGCCCGCGCGTACCCGGCGGTCTGCAGCAGTCCCGGGACCACGGACAGTTCCACGGTGCGCGCCGCGCTCGCCCCCGCCTCCAGACTGATGAAGTCCCGGTACTCCTGGGGCAGCAGCCCCCGGTAGTCGTGCCACCACTGGCGTCCCCGCCCGGTGTCGCCGCCCGGGCCGGGGCCCGCGGCCGAGGCCGACAGCGCCTCCAGCAGGGCGCGCTGCTCGGGGCTCACGATCTCCCCGTAGACGTCCAGGAGCAGCCGGATGTCCTCGGGTTTGACGCCGCTGCGCCCCGTCTCGATACGACTGATCTTCGACTGGTGCCATCCCGCGATCCGGGCGGCCTCACCACTGGTGAGTCCGGACCGGTCGCGCAGGGCACGCAGTTCCTCGCCGAGCTTGCGCCGACGCACCGCGGGACCGTGCTGCACACCCGCCTCCTTCCACCGGCACAGCTCGCACCAGTCTGCCGTCCAAATACGCTCTTCCGTAGCAGAGTTCACCGCATTGAGCGACAGATATATGCATATCTTGGGGGAACGGCGGATGCGGCGGCACGATGGGTGGCACTCTGGCGTCCAGCACAGATCCGGGGCCGTTCGGCCCCGGTGGGAAAGGGACCGTCGCCATGGCAGATCACCAGGAAGCATCCGTCACTCTGCCGAGCGATCCCGCCTCGGTCGCCGCCGCCCGACGCTACGTCGCGCAGGTGCTGGGCGAATGGGGGCTTCCCGATGACGCCGAGACCGCCGACAGTGTCCGGCTGATCGTCTCGGAGCTCGCCACCAACGCCGTGCAGCACACCTTCGGCCAGTCGCCGACCTTCACCGTAGACATCCGGCTGGAGCGCGAGGAGTGGCTGCGCGTCGGCGTCACGGACAGCCACCCGCGCTGGCCCAAGCGGCTCCCGGCCGCCGTCCAGCAGGACAACGGCCGGGGGATGGTCATCATCCGCTGGCTCGCCGCGGAGGCCGGCGGCCGCCTCTCGGTCAGCCCCACCGAGGACGGGGGCAAGACGGTCTGGATCGCGCTTCCCTGGACGGTCGCGGCGACGCCGGCCAGGACCGCCACCGGCTGCTGAGAACGGGCTCAGACGAGGCCGCGCTCCACCGCGCTGCGCTCGATGCACAGTTCGTTGCCCTCGGGGTCGGCGAGCACCACCCAGCCCAGGACGCCGTCCTCGGCCCGCTGGTCGTCCACGATCTTCGCGCCCAGCGCCACGAGGCGCTCGACGGTCTCGTCCCGCGTGCCGGTGGCGGGCTGGATGTCCAGGTGCACCCGGTTCTTGACGGACTTGGTGTCCGGCACCCGGATGAACAGCAGGCCCGGCACGTCCGGCCGGTCGGGGTCGAGCAGGACCTGGTCGTCCCCTTCGAGGTCATCGGGGTGGATCGGGAAGCCGGTCACGGCGGACCAGAATTCGGCGATCCTGTAGGGATCGTGGGCGTCGAAGGTGATGTGCCGGACGGGATTGACGAACATGCGTCTCCTTGATCGGTGTTCCGAGTGGTCCTCCGTATACGGAACGGGGCCAAGACGGCAACCGGATTGAACCGGGTACCTCCCCGAAACGTGGGTTAACGCGGCGGAAAACCACGGCGCATACCGTGGTCCAACGCGCTTCCGCCAATGATCACCCATGATCCGGTAAAGCCGCGGTGGTCGGGACGGAAAGCCTTTCTCTGCGTTGGGCAAGACACGCTTGGCTCGGATATGTGCAGGTCAACAAAGTGTTGACGGCCGATAGGGTCGCCCCGGCGCGATCTTGATCTTGTCCCGGAAACTTGGTGATACGTGTGCAACTGACACCGCACGAGCAGGAAAGACTGCTCATCCACGTGGCTGCGGACGTGGCCGAGAGGAGACGGGCGCGGGGGGTGCTCCTCAACCACCCCGAGGCCATCGCGCTCATCACCTGTCACATTCTCGAAGGCGCCCGCGACGGGCGGACCGTGGCCGAGCTGATGGCCTCCGGCCGTACCGTGCTCAGCCGTGAGGAGGTCATGGAGGGGATCCCCGAGATGATCCACGACGTCCAGGTCGAGGCGACCTTCCCGGACGGCACCAAGCTCGTCACCGTCCACGACCCGATCGTCTGAAGAGGAGCAATCCGCATGATCCCCGGCGAAATCGCCTACGGGGACGGGCCGGTGCTCCTCAACGAGGGCCGTCCCGTCACCCGCCTCACCGTGCTCAACGCCGCCGACCGGCCCGTCCAGGTCGGCTCCCACTACCACTTCGCCGAGGCCAACCCCGGCCTCGACTTCGACCGCTCCGCCGCCCGCGGGCTGCGGCTCAACATCGCGGCCGGCACCGCCGTCCGCTTCGAACCGGGCATCCCGGTCGCCGTGGAACTCGTACCGCTGGCCGGGCTGCGCACCGTACCGGGACTGCGCGGGGAGACCGGAGGGCCGCTCGATGGCTGAGATCTCCCGCCAGGTGTACGCCGACCTCTTCGGGCCGACCCGGGGCGACCGGATCCGGCTGGCCGACACCGACCTCTTCGTCGAGATCGAACAGGACCTCAGCGGCGGCCCCGGCCGGGCCGGCGACGAGGCCGTCTTCGGCGGCGGCAAGGTGATCCGCGAATCCATGGGCCAGTCCCGCACCACCCGCGCCGAGGGCGCTCCCGACACCGTGATCACCGGCGTCGTGATCCTCGACCACTGGGGCATCGTCAAGGCCGACATCGGCATCCGCGACGGCCGCATCTGCGGCATCGGCAAGGCCGGCAACCCCGACACCATGGACGGCGTGGACCCGGCGCTCGTCATCGGCCCCGAGACCGAGATCATCGCGGGCAACGGGAAGATCGTCACGGCCGGTGCCATCGACGCCCACGTCCACTTCATCTCCCCGACCGTCATCGAAGCGGCGCTCGCCTCCGGGATCACCACCCTGGTCGGCGGCGGCACCGGACCCGCCGAGGGCTCCAAGGCCACCACCGTCACCCCCGGACCCTGGCACCTGGCCCGGATGTTCGCGGCGCTGGAGGCCTACCCCGTCAACATCGGCCTGCTCGGCAAGGGCAACACGATGTCCCGCGAGGCCATGCACTCCCAGCTCCGCGGCGGCGCACTCGGCTTCAAGCTCCACGAGGACTGGGGGTCCACCCCCGCCGTCATCGACGCCTGCCTGAGCGTCTGCGAGGAGACCGGCGCCCAGGTCGCCATCCACACCGACACCCTCAACGAGGCCGGTTTCGTCGGCGACACCCTCGCCGCGATCGCGGGGCGGACCATCCACTCGTACCACACCGAGGGCGCGGGCGGCGGGCACGCGCCCGACATCATCACCGTGGTCTCCGAGCCCAACATCCTGCCCAGCTCCACCAACCCCACGCGGCCGCACACGGTCAACACCGTCGAGGAGCACCTCGACATGCTGATGGTGTGCCACCACCTCAACCCGGCCGTCCCCGAGGACCTCGCCTTCGCCGAATCCCGGATCCGGCCCTCCACCATCGCGGCCGAGGACGTCCTGCACGACCTCGGGGCCATCTCGATCATCTCCTCCGACTCCCAGGCCATGGGGCGCGTCGGCGAGGTCGTCCTGCGCACCTGGCAGACCGCCCACGTGATGAAGAAGCGGCGCGGCTTCCTCCCCGGCGACGGACCGGCCGACAACCACCGGGCCCGCCGCTACGTCGCCAAGTACACGATCAACCCCGCCGTCGCCCAGGGGCTCGCCCGGGAGATCGGCTCCGTCGAGACCGGCAAGCTCGCCGACCTCGTGCTGTGGAACCCGGCCTTCTTCGGGGTCAAACCCGAAGTGGTCGTCAAGGGCGGCCAGATCGCCTACGCGCAGATGGGCGATGCCAACGCCTCCATCCCCACCCCGCAGCCGGTCATGCCCCGCCCGATGTTCGGCAGCCACGGGCGCGCGCCCGCCCTCAACTCGCTCAACTTCACCGCGCAGGCCGCCCTCGACGACGGACTGCCCGAACGCCTCGGACTCGCCAAGCAGTTCACGGCGATCGAAAGCACCCGGAAGGTGGGCAAGGCGGACATGCGCAACAACGACGCCATGCCGCGGGTCGAGGTCGACGCCGACACCTTCACCGTCACCATCGACGGAGAGGCGGTGGAGCCCGCGCCCGCCGCCGAACTGCCCATGACACAGAGATACTTCCTCTTCTGATGAGCCTCGCCGCACTCCTCGTCCTCGCGGACGGCCGCTTCCCCGCCGGAGGCCACGCGCACTCCGGCGGGGCCGAGGCCGCCTGCAAGGCGGGCCGCATCCGCGACGCCGCCACCCTGGAGGACTACTGCCGGGGCCGGCTGCACACCGCCGGACTCACCGCCGCCGCGCTCGCCGCGGCCGGCGCCCTCGGACTCGACCCCGCGGAGCTCGACGCCGCGGCCGACGCCCGTACCCCCTCACCCGCCCTGCGCGCCGCGGCCCGGCGGCTCGGCCGGCAGCTGCTGCGCGCCGCCCGGGCCACCTGGCCCCACCCCGAGCTGGAGGCACTGGCCGCCGCGTTCCCGCGCGGCGCCCACCAGCCCGTGGTGCTCGGCCTCACCGCCCGGGCGGCCGGGCTCGGGCCGCTCGACGCCGCGCACGTGGCGGCGTACGAGAGCATCGGCGGCCCGGCCACCGCGACCGTGCGGCTGCTGGGCCTGGACCCCTTCGAGGCGAGCGGGGTCCTGGCCCGCCTCACCCCCGAACTCGACGCCGTGGCGGCCCGGGCGGCACAAGCCGCGCACCGGGCCCGCTGCGACGGCACGGACTGCCTGCCCGCGGCCTCCTCGCCCCTGCTGGAGATCGCGGCCGAGGTCCATGCCGACTGGCCGGTACGCCTCTTCGCCTCCTGAGCGCCCCGACCGGCCAGCCAGACCACCCCCCAAGGAGACCCCCCATGCACCTCGACCACGGTGTGACCTACCCCCACCGGCACACCCACAGCGCCGACCCGGTCCGCGCCGACGGCACCCGGCGCGCCCTGCGCATCGGACTCGGCGGACCGGTCGGCTCCGGCAAGACCGCCACCGTCGCCGCCCTGTGCCGCGCCCTGCGCGCCGAACTGTCCATGGCGGTCGTCACCAACGACATCTACACGCGGGAGGACGCCGAGTTCCTGCTCCGCGAGGCCGTGCTGCCGCCCGAGCGGATCAGCGCCGTCGAGACCGGCGCCTGCCCCCACACCGCCATCCGCGACGACATCTCCGCCAACCTGGAGGCCGTGGAGGAGCTGGAGGAGACGGTCGGCCCCCTCGACCTGATCCTCGTCGAATCCGGCGGCGACAACCTCACCGCCACGTTCTCCCGGGGCCTGGTCGACGCCCAGATCTTCGTCATCGACGTGGCCGGCGGCGACGACATCCCGCGCAAGGGCGGCCCCGGCGTCACCACCGCCGACCTGCTCGTCGTCAACAAGACCGACCTCGCCCCGCACGTCGGCTCCGACCTGGACCGGATGGCCCGCGACGCGGCCGAGCAGCGCGGTGAACTGCCCGTCGCCTTCCAGTCGCTGCGCGGCCCCGAAGGGGTGGCCCCGGTGGCCGCCTGGGTGCGCGAGCGGATCGCGGCCTGGACCGTACGGTGACCGCCCTACTCGGCACCGAAGCCGCGGCCCCGCCCGCGGCGGGCCTGCGGGCCACCGCCCGCATCCACGCGACCGCCGACGGGCGGGGCGGCACCGCCCTCCCGCTGCTGGCCGGCGAGGGCCCGCTCGCGCTGCGCCGCACCCGGGGCGCGGGACCCGAGGCCGGGGTCATGCTGGTCGGCGCGATGACCGCCCCGCTGGGCGGTGACCACCTGACCGTGGAGGCCACCGCCGGGCCCGGGGCGCACCTCGCCCTCGCCTCGGCGGCGGCCACCCTGGCCCTGCCAGGCCGGGGCGGCGAACCCGCGCGGTACGACGTACGCCTGACCGTGGAGGAGGGGGCGTCGGTGCGGTGGCTGCCGGAGCCGCTGGTCTCCGTGCGCGGCAGCGACCTGCGCGTGCACACCCAGGTCCAACTGGCACCCACCGCCCGGCTCCTGCTCCGCGAGGAGCAGGTGCTGGGCCGCTGCGGGGAAGCCCCGGGCCTGCTGCGCAGCCGGCTCACCGCCACCCGCGGCGGCCGCCCGCTGCTGGACCAGGAGCTCACCTGCGGCCCCGGCGCGCCCGGCGGCTGGGACGGCCCGGCCGGACTCGCGGGCCACCGGGCGCTGGGACAACTCCTGATCGTGGACCCGGCCTTCGAGCAGGACCCGCCCGCCGCGGGCGTGCTGGGGGAGTTCGCCGTGGTCACCCCGCTGGCCGGCCCCGCGGTGCTCGTCACGGCCCTCGCTCCCGACGCCCTGCGGCTGCGTGAACTCCTCGACGAGGCCGCCCGCGGCTACGGCCCGCCGCGGCAGGCGTAGTTACGGACGAAACAGACACCGCTCAGCGGTACACGCCTCTCCGGTTATCGGGTTGGCAAAGAACTGGACCCTGGTCTGTTCCCAGGTCCAGGTCAGGCGCAAGGATCCCCCTGCACGCGGACGACCACAACGACCGCATCCGGCCGCCGATGGCGGCACCTGACGCAGGGGGAACAACCACGTGATACGCACCGCGGCGCTGGGGAGCGCCGCCACACTGATCACCGGCACGCTGGCGGCGGGCCTGATGCTCGCGCCGTCCGCCTCGGCGGCCTCGGCCGGCCGTGACAACGGGGCCGCGGAGGCGGTCGGCGTCCAGATCGCCGCCGCCCGCGCCGCCCGCACCGGGATCGAGTGGAAGGACTGTCCCGCGGACTGGGGCTTCGAAAAGCCCATCCAGTGCGGCTGGGTGAAGGTTCCGCTCGACTACACCAAGCCGTTCGGCAAGACCATCGACCTCGCCGTCGACCGGATCGGCAGCACGGGCACCCCGGAGGAGCGCCAGGGCGCGCTCATCTACAACCCCGGCGGCCCCGGCGGTTCCGGCATGCGCTTCCCGCGCCGGGTCACCACCAAGAGCCCGCTGTGGGTCAACACCTCCAAGGCGTACGACTTCGTGGGCTTCGACCCCCGCGGCGTCGGCCACTCCGCGCCCATCTCCTGCATCGACCCGCAGGAGTTCGTCAAGGCGCCCAAGGCCGACCCGGTCCCGTCGAGCGAGGCCGACAAGCGCGCCCAGCGCAAGCTCGCCGCCGAATACGCGGACGGCTGCAAGGAGCGCAGCGGCGAGATGCTGCCGCACATGACCACGCCGAACACCGCGCGCGACCTCGACGTCATCCGCGCCGCCCTCGGCGAGAAGAAGCTGAACTTCCTCGGCGTCTCCTACGGCACCTACATCGGAGGGGTCTACGCGACCCTCTTCCCGACCCACGTGCGCCGCATGATCGTCGACAGCGTCGTCAACCCGGACCAGGACAACATCTGGTACGAGGCCAACCTCGGCCAGGACGTCGCCTTCCAGATGCGCTGGAACGACTGGCAGGACTGGGTCGCGAAGAACGACGCCGTCTTCCACATCGGCGACACCCGCGCCAAGGTCGAGGCCAAGTACCAGGAGCTGCGCGCCAAGGCCAAGGCCAACCCGCTCGGCGGCGTCGTCGGCCCGGCGGAGCTCATCGGGTTCTTCCAGGGCGCCCCGTACTACGACTCCTCCTGGGTCCCGGTCGCGCAGGCGTTCAGCGCGTACGTCGCCGGTGACGAGAAGCCGCTGATCGAGGCGATCGCCCCG
This sequence comes from Streptomyces sp. NPDC057010, assembly GCF_042673805.1. Taxonomy (NCBI): domain Bacteria; kingdom Bacillati; phylum Actinomycetota; class Actinomycetes; order Kitasatosporales; family Streptomycetaceae; genus Streptomyces; species Streptomyces sp. NPDC057010. Next base: position 88,553 of record NZ_JBHUSC010000026.1, read on the forward strand.
GACATGTCCGACACCAAGGGCAACGCCACCTCGGAGAACGGCAACGCGGTCTACACCGCCGTCGAGTGCGCCGACGCCAAGTGGCCGACCAGCTGGGCCAAGTGGGACCGGGACAACAGCAAGCTGCACGAGAAGTACCCGTTCCTGACCTGGTCCAACGCGTGGATGAACCTGCCCTGCGCGACCTGGAAGTCCAAGCAGAGCAGCCCGATCGAGGTCGGCGCCAAGCGCCGTCTGCCGCCGGTCCTGATCGTCCAGTCGGAGCGCGACGCGGCCACGCCGTACGACGGTGCCGTCTCGCTGCACAAGCGGCTGGCCGGCTCGCGCCTGATCACCGAGCAGAACGCCGGCTCGCACGGTGTCACCAGCCTGGTGAACCCCTGCATCAACACCCGGGTCGACGCCTACCTGCTCACCGGCAAGGTCGACGCCCAGGACGTGAAGTGCGGTCCGCACGCCACTCCGGTCCCGCCGGCTCCGGCCGCCGCGAAGGCCCTGACGGCCGAGGCCCCCGCCTCGGACCTGCCGGCCCGTGAGGAGCTCCCGGCCGTCCGCTAGCCGGGAGCGTCCCCGACGCCGCAGTGACGGGAGCGTCCCCGACGCCGCAGTGACGGGAGAAGGCTCAGCGCCCCGAGCGCCGGGCCTTCTTCCGTTCGGCCTCTGCCTCGGCCTTGACCTCGGTCGCGTACCGGTCGACGTACTCCTGGCCCGACAGGCGGAGGATCGCGTACATGATCTCGTCGGTGACGGCCCGCAGGACGGCCCGCTCGCCCTCCATGCCCGCGTACCGCGAGAAGTCCAGCGGTTCGCCGAAGCGGATCGTCACCCGCCGGATCTTCGGGATCTTCTGCCCGGGCGGCTGGATCTCGAAGGTGCCGAGCATCGCGCACGGGATGACCGGCACCCCGGCGCCCAGGGCCATGGCGGCCACGCCCACCTTGCCCTTGTACAGCCGCCCGTCGTGCGAGCGCGTGCCCTCCGGATAGATGCCCAGCAGCTCGTCCTTGGCCAGCACCCCCAGCCCTTCGCGCAGCGCCGCCTGCCCGGCGTCCTTCCCGGAGCGGTCCACGGGGATCTGCCCGGCGCTGCGGAAGAACGCGGCGGTGAGCCGCCCCTTGACCCCCGGGCCGGTGAAGTACTCGGCCTTGGCGAGGAAGGTGATCCGCCGCTTGAGGATCGCGGGCATCAGGAAATGGTCGGAGAACGAGAGGTGATTGCCCGCGACGATCGCGGCGCCCTCCGCCGGGATGTTCTCCAGACCCTCGATCCGCGGCCTGAACAGCAGCCGCAGCAGCGGGCCGAGCAACACGTGCTTGAGCAAGTGGTAGAACACCAAGCCGCTCCCATCGATATCCCGTTGTCACGTCCAGCTTACGGACGGTGAGTCACGGGCCCGAGCGGTGGGCGGGCGCGATGTTCGTCAAACGTTGCGGGAAGCGGCCATCCCGGCGGTCAGCAGCCCCAGCACCACCCAGCCGAACCACAGCCAGCCGTTGCTGCCGAGGACCACGGAATACGTGGCGACGGCCACCAGAGCGGCGAAGGTCATGACGGCCATCGCCTTAACGGATCCGGTCATGCCCCATGGTTGCGCGCGAAGGCGGTCCTCCGCTACTGGCCACGCGCTTGGAGCGAGGCGAGATACGAGTTGTACGCCTCCAGCTCCTGGTCCCCGTCACGGTCCGCGGCCCGGTCGGAGCGCTTCGCCGCCCGCTGCTCCGAGTGGTACCACTGGTAGACCAGCGCGATCAGCACCAGCACCGAGGGGATCTCGCTGAACGCCCAGGCGATGCCGCCGCCCCACTGCTGGTCGAGCAGCGCGTCGATCCCCAGCGAGGCCGGCGGGTTCTCGTACGTCTTGATCATCGGCTCGCTCGCCATCATCAGCGCGATGCCGAAGAAGGCGTGGAAGGGCATGCCCGCGAAGAGCTCCAGCATCCGCATCACGTAGCCGGGGCGGTGCGGGCCCGGGTCGATGCCCATGATCGGCCAGAAGAAGATCAGGCCGACGGCGAGGAAGTGCACCATCATCGCGATGTGCCCGGTCCGGCTCTCCATGAGGAAGTCGAAGAGCGGGGTGAAGTACAGGGCGTACAGGCTCGCGATGAACATCGGGATCGTGAACGCCGGATGGGTCACCACGCGCATGTAGCGGCTGTGCAGCAGCACCAGCAGCAGTTCGCGCGGCCCCTTGTGGCCGCGCGCGGCGGGCGGCAGCGCGCGCAGCGCCAGCGTCACCGGGGTGCCGAGGAGCAGCAGGATCGGGGTGACCATGCTGATCACCATGTGCTGGACCATGTGCACGCTGAACATGACCATGCCGTAGTCGTTCAGCTTGGTGCACATCACCAGGACCACCGTCAGCACGCCGGTGGTGAAGGCGGCGGTCCGGCCCGCCGACCAGGAGTCCCCGCGGCGGCGCAGCCGCAGCACGCCCCATCCGTACAGCGCCAGCCCGATCAGGGACCCGAAGAGGAAGAAGGCGTCGAAGGAGAACTCCAGCCCGCGCCCGAGAGTGAACGGCGGCAGGTCCATGTTCATGTCCATGCCGTGCCCGCTGTGGTCCATCCATTCACTCCCTTGACTGTGGCGCCCCACCACAGTAGTGCCGCCCCCGTACGCTCGTGCGCGCGGGGGCGGCCGTAAGGGGCATACGGTTACAGAACCGTCTGCGCCTCGTCGTACCGCTCGGCCGGAACCGTCTTGAGGGTCGAGGTCGCCTCGGCGAGCGGCACCATCTCGATGTCCGTGCCGCGCAGCGCGGTCAGCATGCCGAACTCGCCGCGGTGCGCGGCCTCCACGGCGTGCCAGCCGAAGCGGGTGGCGAGCACCCGGTCGTACGCGGTCGGCGTGCCGCCGCGCTGGACGTGGCCCAGGATGACCGGCCGGGCCTCCTTGCCCAGGCGCCGCTCCAGCTCCACGGCGAGGATGTTGCCGATGCCGGCGAACCGCTCGTGGCCGTACTGGTCGGTGCCGCCCTCGTGGAACTCCATCGAGCCGGGGCGCGGCTTGGCGCCCTCGGCGACCACGACGATCGCGAACCGCTTGCCCGCGGAGAAGCGCTCGCCGACGATCGCCGTCAGCTCCTCGATGTCGAAGGGGCGTTCCGGCACGACGATCGCGTGCGCGCCGGCCGCCATGCCCGAGTGCAGGGCGATCCACCCGGTGTGGCGGCCCATGACCTCCACGACCATCACGCGCTGGTGGGACTCGGCGGTGGTCTTCAGCCGGTCCAGCGCCTCGGTGGCGACCCCGACGGCCGTGTCGAAGCCGAAGGTGACGTCGGTGGACGCGATGTCGTTGTCGATGGTCTTCGGGACGCCGACGATCGGCAGACCGGCCTGCGAGAGCAGGTTCGCGGCCTTCAGGGTGCCCTCGCCGCCGATCGGGATGATGGCGTCCAGGCCCAGGTCGGCGACATGGCCGCGGGCGCGCTCCACGCCGTCGCGCAGGTGCGCGGGCTGCACCCGGGAGGAGCCGAGGATGGTGCCGCCGCGGGCGAGGATGCCGCCGACGGCGTCGAGGTCGAGCTTGCGGTAGTCCGCCTCCAGCAGGCCCTTCCAGCCGTCGTGGAAGCCGATCACCTCGTCGCCGTGGTCGACGACGGCGCGGTGCACGACGGAGCGGATGACGGCATTGAGGCCGGGGCAGTCGCCACCGGAAGTGAGCACACCTATGCGCATGGCAGAACAGACCTTTGCAACGTGGGCCGACGACCGGACCACGTCGTCCGGTTGGAACTACGGCCACCCTACAAGCGGTGGAGCAGTGGACTGAACCATCCTCCACAAGCTGGTCGTACTCGTCGTACGAAACGACGTCGGCCCGGTTCCCCCAAGGGAAAACCGGGCCGAACAGATGATGGCGGGGCCGCCCCGATGAGCGGCCCGTGCGGTGCTAGGCGGGCTGCGTCGCCGCCGCGATGCGCTCGGCGCGCAGCGCCTCGTACCACCGGTCGTCTATGGCCGGCAGCGCGTTCACGTCGAGGGCCAGCTTCAGCAGCAGGTCCGCGATCTGCGGGTTGCGGGCCATCACGGGGCCGTGCATGTACGTGCCGAACACCGTGTCGTTGTACGCGCCTTCGGTGCCGTCCCCGGTGCCGTTGCCGCGGCCCATGGTCACCCGGGCGAACGGGCGGGCCGTCGGGCCGAGGTGGGTGACGCCCTGGTGGTTCTCGAAGCCCGTCAGCTGGGGCAGGCCGAGCCGCGGGTCGATGTCGGCGAGGACGTCGCCGACGCACCGCTCGCCCTCACCGCGCACGGTGACGACGTCCAGCAGGCCGAGGCCCTCCTGGCGCTCGCCCATGTCGTTGACGAACTCCTTGCCGAGGATCTGGTACCCGGCGCAGACGGAGAAGACGATCGCCCCGTTCGAGACGGCCCGCTGCAGGCCGCCGTCGCGCAGCAGGCGCTCCGCGGCCAGCCGCTGCGGCCGGTCCTCGCCGCCGCCGATCAGGTAGATGTCGCCGGAGGTGGGGATCGGCTGGTCGCTGCGCACGTCCACGCGCTGCACGTCCAGGCCGCGCTGGCGCGCCCGGCGCTCCACCACCAGGGCGTTGCCCTGGTCTCCGTACGTGCTCAGCAGGTCGGGGTAGACCCACACCAGACGCAGGCTGTTGTCGCTCATGCTCGTGTGTCCTCTGGAGGTATGAGTACTAGTTGCCGACGCGGCGGCGCACGTCCTGGAAGGCGGTGTAGTTGGCGATCAGCTCGATCTGCCCGGGCGGCGCCAGCTGCACGGCCTCGTCGAGGGTCTCGCACACCCGGAAGTCCAGGCCCGCGACCTCGAGGCGGACCGCGAGGTCCAGCTTGCGGTCGCCGATCACGAAGATCGGGTGGCCCACCAGGCGCGGGTAGTCCACGTCCCACAGCCAGGAGGTGTCGGTGCCGTCGGCGCCGCGCGCGTTCACCGAGAGGATCACCGGAGCCGGCGGCGGGTCGATCAGCGAAAACGTTTCGAGCCAGCCCGCCGGGTTCTTCGCGAGCAGCAGGCGCAGCTCACGGCCCTGGAAGTTGACCACGTCGTAGCGGCCGGCGACGGCCTGCACCTGGTACATGCGCTCCAGCGCGACCTGCGGCGGGACGCCGAAGACCGCGGCCACGGCGGCCGAGGTGGCGGCGTTGGCCTTGTTGGCGCGGCCCGGCAGCTGGAGGTGGATCGGCCAGGCCGAGCCGTGCGGGTCCAGGACGTGGTCGCCGGAGAGCACCCAGGTCGGGGTGGGGCGGCGGAAGCCGCACTCGCCGCAGAACCAGTCGTCGCCCGGGCGCTGCATGACACCGCCGCAGGAGGGGCACGACCAGGCGTCGTCCTTCCACTCCTGGCCGGCCGCGACCCACACCACGTTCTGGGAGGAGGAGGCGGACCAGACGATCAGCGGGTCGTCGCAGTTCGCGACGATGACCGCCTTGGAGCCCTGGAGGCCCTCGCGCCACTTCTCCGCGAGCATGCGGGTCTCGGCGGCGCGGTCCAGCTGGTCGCGGGAGAGGTTGAGCAGGGCGATCACCTTGGGGGTGACGTCCCGGGCCACCCCGGCCAGGTACTTCTCGTCGACCTCGATGACGCCGTACTTGGCGTCCGAGCCGCCGGCGAGGGCGGAGGTGATGCCGGCCGGCATGTTCGCGCCGAGCGCGTTCGAGACGACGGGGCCGCTGGCGCGCAGGGCCTCCGCGATCAGCCGGGTCGTCGTGGTCTTGCCGTTCGTCGCGGAGACGAGGACGACGTCGAGGTGCTGCGCCAGCGCGCCGAGAAGATCGGGGTCGAGTTTGAGTGCGACCTTGCCACCGATCACCGATCCGCTTCCGCGTCCCGCGGCCCGCGACACCGCCGCCGCGGCCTTGCCCGCCGTCACGGCCAGCTTGGCCCGCGGCGAAAGCGGCTCCGTGTTGCCTGCCATCGTCCCTTGTCCTCCTTGCGTCGGTCGGCCCCAGCCTATCCAGTACCTGCCGGAGCCTTGACCGCGGCGCCCCCACGCCACGGCAGATCTCCTCATATAGTCGCCCGTCGTACCCTTACCGCCATGCGACAGCGCCCCATTCCCGGTACCACCGGACTCGTCCGCACCATGAGCCTGCTGGGCGATCCGGTGCTCCATTCCGCTTGCGCGGAGGTCACCGAATTCGGCCCGGCGCTCGACCGGCTCATCGAGGACATGTTCGCGACGATGTACGCGGCCGAGGGGGTCGGCCTCGCGGCGAACCAGATCGGCGTCGGGCAGCGGGTGTTCGTGTACGACTGCCCCGATGACGAGGATGTCCGGCACGTGGGGCACGTAGTCAACCCGCGGCTGGTTTCCGCCGACGGAGACGAGTTCGTCGGGCCCGAGGGGTGTCTGTCCCTGCCGGGGCTGGAGGCCGGGACGGCTCGCTTCGACCAGGCGGTCGTCGAGGGCGTGACGTCGGACGGGGCGGCCGTGCGGATTTCCGGGAGCGGGTTCTTCGCGCGGTGCCTGCAGCACGAGTGCGATCACCTGGACGGTGTCGTCTATGCGGACCGGGTGACGGGCCTCCGGGCCCGCCGCCTGCGGCGGGCCATCCGGAAGACCCCCTGGGGCACCGCGTCGCTGCCCGGCTGACCGCTTGGTCTCGCCGGGGCAACTTCAGCCTTGCCGGCGTTTGAGGCGCGGGTCCGGGCGGAGCC
>NZ_JBHUSC010000027.1:0-89876 GCF_042673805.1 Streptomyces sp. NPDC057010
CCGGCGCGGGGCCCGTACGGGCCGCCACCTGGGGCGTCTTCGGCTTACCCCCGGCGAGCAAGGGGCGCGGGCGCCCCACCCGGTTGTCCGGGGGGGCGGGCCCTCGCCGCGTGGGACGCGTGACGGGCAGGTCAGTGCGCCGAGGCGCCCTGGGTGATCCCGAGCGCCGCGGAGTACTGCGCGACGGCCAGCTTCCCGAGCGCACCGTAGGCGCCGAGCACCTCGGCGGCGGCGCAGTCGGCCTCCTTGCACGCGGTGTCCAGCAGCCCCTCGGCGGCCTCCGGGCCGATCAGGTACGGGGCGAGCGCGAGCTGCGTGGAGCCCTCGCGGCGCAGCTGCTCGGCGACGGCGGCCACCGAGCCCTCCTCGTCGAGCGCGGCCGCCTTGACGGGCACGGCGAGCCGGGCGGCGAGCAGCATGCCGGTGATCCCGGCGGCCTGCACGGCCTCCTCGCCACCGGTGGTGGCCAGCACGATGCCGTCGGCGGCGGTGGTCACGGTGAACAGCCGCGCGCGGTCGGCGCGGGCCAGGCCCGCCTCCGACAGCCGCACGTGCAGGCCCTCGGCGAGCAGCGGGTGCGGGCCGAGTACGTCGGCCAGCTCGGCGGCGGCCGTGGAGTCCATCAGCGCCTGGCGGACCCGGCGCAGCAGATCGCCGTCCGGGCCGGCCAGCAGGGGCACGACCACGGCGTCGGGGCCGGTCGGCGCGGGCACTTCGTGGCCGGCGGCGCGGGCGAACTCCGCACGCGCGGCGCGCTCGGTCGCGACGGCGGTCAGCACGCCGGACAGCGACGGGAACTCGGAGTCGTCGTCACCCTCGAGGAAACCGATCCGGGCGTCGAGGCCCGGAAGCTCGGAACGGCCAAGGCTGAGGACCTCTTCCGCCAGCCCCCGCGAGGCGGACGAGGGCGCACCGGGCACGGCGAGCACCAGCGCGGGCGCGCCCTCGGGCGCCGCCGCGGGCTCGGGCCGGCGGTGCCGTCCGGTCTGGCGGGGTCGCGGCATTCGTACGGGCAGGCCGTTTGCGGGCCCAGTGGGGGAGCTCATGGCGCCGCATGCTACTGGCTTATCGGAACAGGGTGTTCGGGCAGGGCCATATCGCGGGGCATCTGTCCGTATTTATCCGGTGAATAGCAGATACCGTCAACTGACGGACGGCAAGCGCCAGTCCACAGGCTGTGAACCCTGGCCCACCAGCAGGTCGTTCGTCCGGCTGAAGGGCCGGGAGCCGAAGAACCCGTAGTCGGCGGACTTGGGGGAGGGGTGGGAGGACTCCACCACCGGCAGGTCGCCGAGCAGCGGCCGCAAGTTGCGGGCCGCCCGGCCCCACAGGATGGAGACCAGCGGCTTGCCGCGCGCGGCAAGCGCCCGGATGGCCTGGTCGGTGACGGCTTCCCAGCCCTTGCCCTGGTGCGCGTTCGACCGGCGGGGCGCGGTCGTCAGCGACCGGTTGAGCAGCAGCACGCCCTGCCGGGTCCACGGGGTGAGGTCGCCGTTCGCGGGGCGGCCGGTGCCGATGTCCCGGTGCATCTCCAGGAAGATGTTGTCGAGGCTCGGTGGGACCGGCCGGACGTCCGGGGCCACGGAGAACGACAGGCCGACCGCGTGCCCCGGGGTCGGGTAGGGGTCCTGGCCGACGATGAGGACCTTGACCTCGTCGAAGGGCTGCTGGAAGGCGCGCAGCACGTTGGCCCCGGCGGGGACGTAGGTCCGCCCCGCCGAGATCTCCGCGCGCAGGAAGTCGCCCATCGCGGCGATCTGCCCCGCCACCGGCTCCAGAGCACGGGCCCAGCCCGGCTCGACGATCTCGTTCAACGGTCGTGCTGCCACGGTGGATCACTCTACTGGCCGATCGTCGCCGCCCGCACGCACAGGACGTCGGGCAGGTGCTCGGCCAGCAGCTGCCAGCTCTCGCCGTCGTCGTGGCTGGCGTACAGCTCGCCGTTGCGGTTGCCGAAGTAGACGCCCGCCGGATCCGCGTCGTCGGTGCACAGGGCGTCGCGCAGGACCGTGCCGTAGTGGTCCCCGGCGGGCAGCCCCTTCGAGAGCGGTTCCCAGGTTTCGCCCGCGTCCCGGGTGCGGAAGACCCGGCAGCGGTGCCCGGCCGGGACCCGGTCGGAGTCGGCGTTGAGGGGGAAGACGTAGGCGGTGTCGGGCCGGTGGGGGTGGGCGGCGACCGCGAAGCCGAAGTCGGAGGGCAGCCCGCCGCCGATGTCCGTCCACCGGGTGCCCGCGTCGTCGCTGCGGTAGACGCCCCAGTGGTTCTGCAGGTACAGCCGGTCCGTGTCCCCGGCGTCACGGGCGATCTTGTGCACGCACTGGCCGTACTCGGGGTGCGGATCGGGCAGGAAGACCGCCGAGACGCCCTCGTTGGAGGGGGTCCAGCTGGCGCCGCCGTCCTCCGTCCGGAACACCCCGGCGGTGGAGACGGCCACGGTCACCGTGTCCGGGTCGCGGGGGTCGGTGATCACCGTGTGCAGCCCCTCACCGCCGCCGCCCGGCACCCACCGGGAGCGGCTCGGGTGCTCCCACAGCGGGCGGACCAGCTCGAAGGACTCACCGCGGTCCACCGAGCGGAACAGTGCCGCGGGCTCCGTCCCCGCATACACCACGTCCGGGGCCTCCGGGCCGGCCGGCTGGAGCTGCCAGACCCGCTCCAGCGAGGCGCCGGTGTCCTTGGGGAACTTCACCGCCGCCGCGGCCGGCTCCCGCCAGGTGGCCCCGAGGTCGTCCGAGCTGAAGACGGACGGGCCCCAGTGCAGGCTGTCCGCGCCGACCAGCAGCCGGGGTGCCGGGCCCCGCCGGTCGACGGCGGCCGCATAGACGGCCTGGGCGTTGAAATGGGGCCCCTCGAACTCCCAGGGGCCGTCGCCCCGGCGGCGGCCGATGAACAATCCCTTGCGGGTCCCCACGAGCAGCAGTACGTCGGCCATGGCCGGCACCTCCGGACTTCGTCGTCCACGTGTCTCCGGCTTTTCCGGCCAGTCTGCACCCGCCCACCGACAGCGGCCCTGGGGGCGCAACGAGGGCGCTGAGCCGCCGATCGATACAGATCGTTTACCTTCATTTACCTTCCGGAAATCCTCACTACTTGCATACGAGCGTTCGCAATAGGTTGACTTCAGGCCACTGCCGCCGCATGCGAGAGGACCCACGTGGCCACCGAGCACCTGTCCCCGCTCGACCTCGCCTTCTGGCGGATCGAATCCGCCGCCCACCCCATGCACCTGGGCGCCCTCGCCGTCTTCACCGCCGCCGGAGCCTGCGCCGGAACCGCGGCCGCCGAGCACGCCGCCGACCTGCTCACCGCCCGCTGCGCCGCCGTGCCGGGCCTGCGCCGCCGGATCCGCGACGTCCTGCTGCCCGTCGGCGCGGCCGCCTGGTCGCCGGACCCGCACTTCGACCCGGCGCGCCACGTGTTCCTCGTACGGACGGACTCGGCCGATCCGCACACCGCCGCCGGCCCCCTCATGGCCCGGCCCCTCGACCGCGAGCTGCCGCCCTGGGAGGCGCACGTGCTGGCCGGGCCCGACCCGGACTCCTTCGCGGTCCTGTTCAAGTTCCACCACGCCCTCGCGGACGGCCTGGGCGCGCTCGCGCTGGCCGCGGCGCTGTTCGACGAGGGCCCGGCCCTGCGGACGGCCCCCGAACGACCCGCCCCGGAGCCGCGCCCCGCGGCCGAGCAGCGGGCCGGGTCCGCCCTGCGCCGCCTGCCCGGGGCGCTCGCCGCCCGGGTCCAGGACGTCGGGCAGGCGCTGGAGATCGGCGCCGCCGTGGCCCGCGCCGGACTGCCCCTCGGTGTGCCCGCCGCGCTCACCGGTCACCCCGACCGCCCGGGAACCCGTACGGTCGCGGGCCTCACCCTCGACCTGGACGAGGTCAACCTGGTCCGCAAGGGTGCCGGGGGCACCGTCAACGACGTACTGATCGCCCTGGTCGCGGGGGCGCTGCGGCGCTGGCTGGCCGGCCGGGGCGACCCCGAGCCCCGAGGCGCCGGACCGCGCGCGCTGATCCCCGTCTCCCGTCGCCGCGGGCCCGGCGGAGCCGCGGGCGCCGGGAACCGGCTCTCCGGATACCTGCTGCGCCTCCCGCTCGCCGAGCCCGACCCGCTGCGCCGCCTGGACCGCGTCCGGGTCGCCATGGACCGCAACAAGGACGCCGGCCCCGCCCGCGGTGCCGGGGCCGTCGCCCTCCTCGCCGACCACGTCCACCCGCTCGGCCACCGCCTCGGCGGCCCGCTCGTCGCCCAGGCCGCCCGGCTGCTCTTCGACATCCTCGTCACCAGCGTCCCGCTGCCGGGCCTCACCTTCTCGCTCGGCGGGAGCCGGGTCCGCGAGGTCTACCCGCTCGCCCCGCTGGCCGCCGGCCAGTCCCTGGCCGTCGCGGTCTCCACGTACAAGGGCACCGTCCACTACGGCCTGGTCGCCGACGCGGCCGCCGTCCCGGACCTGCCCGCTCTGGCCGGAGCGCTGCGCGCCGAGCTGGACGCGCTAGTACGAGAGGTCTCGTAGTACGAGAGATTTCGTAGTACGGTGTTCCTCGTACTTAGCCGCCGATCCCCGGCGCGCCCGGTGATGTCTGGAGAGCCCTGATGAGTGCCGCCCCTGCCGCCCCCGCCGCTTTCGCAGCCCTGTTCGCTCCCTACACCCTCCGCTCGGTCACGATCCCGAACCGCGTGTGGATGGCCGCGATGTGCCAGTACAGCGCCGAGGCCTTCGGCCCGGACGCGGGCGTGGCCAACGAGTGGCACTTCGCGCACTACGCCGCCCGCGCCGTCGGCGGCACGGGCCTGATCGTCCAGGAGGCCACCGCCGTCTCCCCCGAAGGCCGCATCACCCCCTACGACCTCGGCATCTGGAACGACACCCAGGTCGAGGCGCTGCGCCGGATCACCTCCTTCGTCAAGGCCCGGGGCGCCGTCCCCGGCATCCAGATCGCACACGCCGGCCGCAAGGCCTCCACCGATCAGCCCTGGAAGGGCGGCGCACCGGTCGGGCCCGAGGCGCACGGCTGGCAGCCTGCCGCGCCGAGCGCCGTGCCGTTCGCCGAGGGCCACCCCGTGCCCCACGAGCTGACGACCGGTGAAATCCGCGAGATCGTCGGCCAGTTCGCCGCGGCGGCCCGGCGTGCGCTCGCCGCGGGCTACGAGGTCCTCGAGATCCACGGCGCCCACGGGTACCTGATCGGGGAGTTCCTCTCCCCGCACAGCAACAAGCGCACCGACGAGTACGGCGGCTCCTTCGAGAACCGCACCCGCTTCGCGCTCGAAGTCGTGGACGCCGTACGGGAGGTGTGGCCCGAGGAACTCCCGCTGTTCTTCCGGATCTCGGCCACCGACTGGCTGGAGGGGGAGGGCTGGACCGCCGACGAGACGGTCCGGCTGGCCCCGCTCCTCCAGGAGCACGGGGTGGACCTGCTCGACGTGTCCACCGGCGGGCTCGCCCCGCATGCGAAGATCCCCGCCGGCCCCGGCTACCAGGTGCCGTTCGCCGCACGGGTCAAGGCGGAGACCAGCCTGCCCGTGGCCGCGGTCGGCCTGATCACCGAACCGGAGCAGGCCGAGAAGATCCTGGCCAACGGCGAGGCCGACGCCGTCCTGCTGGGCCGCGAGCTGCTGCGCGACCCGTACTGGGCCCGCCGCGCGGCCGCCGAACTGGGCGCGGAGATCCCTGTGCCCGGCCAGTACCAGCGGTCCTGGTGACCCGGGTGCGGCCCGGGCACGCGCGGCGCCCGGGCCGCACCGCACCCGCCCCCGCCCGTCCTGCGACGGTTCTCGTACGATGGGGGCACGGACCGAGCCGAGCGGGTGGAGCAGGGACATGACGGAACGTGACGCGGCCCGCGCCCTCCCCCACCCCGAGGCGGGCGAGATCCGCCTGGAGGGCGTGCTCCACGCGCTCTCCGACCCGGTGCGGCTGTCCATCGTCCGGGACCTGGCCGGCTCCTCGGCCGAACTGGCCTGCTCCTCCTTCGACCTGCCGGTCACCAAGTCCACGACCACCCACCACTTCCGGGTCCTGCGCGAGAGCGGCGTCGTACGCCAGACCTACCGCGGCACCACCAAGTTCAACACCCTGCGCCGCGAGGAGCTCCAGGACGTCTTCCCCGGGCTGCTCGACAGCGTCCTCGCGGCCGCCGCCGCGGAAGAGTCCCGCCTCGCCGCGGGCCGGGCCATGGCCTAGGGCCGCGCGTCCCACCGGTGGAGCAGGGCCCCGTCGGGGCCGAAGACGTCCATCAGGTAGCCGCGGCTGAGCGAGAGGCCTTCCTTGCCCGACAGGTAGGACGTGATCGAGGCGGACTGCCTGACGAAGAGAGCGGCGTTCGCGTCCGCGTTGCGCGTGCGGACGATCAGCAGCGGCACGCCCTCCGGCCCGGGCTCCCGCTGGATGCCGTACACGTCCGCGTCCCCGCCGGCGGCCCGGTAGCGCTCGGCCAGCGCGGCGGCGTCCGACGGCGCGGCGGTCGCCGTCACGGTCGGGCCGACGCCGGCCGTCACCCGGGCCTCCTCCGTGCAGCCCGCCAGCAGCGCGGCGCACGCCACCGCCGCCAGCGCCGCGCCGGTGCCCCGCCCCCAGGACGTTCCCATCGTCAACTCCCTTGGGTCGTGAACGAGTTGCCCACCCTATGCGAGGCCCGCGGCGCCGCGCAGACCGGCCCAGTCCGGGATCTTCACCGAGCGGCGGCCCAGCGAGCGCCCCAGATCGGCCTCGGCCGTCTCGATGGCCAGCCACCCCGGCCACTGCACCGGGTCCAGGCCGGCCGCCTGCATCGCGTCCAGCGGATCCCCGGGCAGCTCGCGCCGGGCCAGCGCCCCCGCGTCCTGGAGCAGCGAGGACGCGGTCTCCTTGGCGCAGGGCCGGTTCGTGCCGATCACGCCCGTCGGGCCGCGCTTGATCCAGCCCGCGACGTACTCGCCGACCGAGGCCCGGCCCGCGCGCAGCACCCGGCCCGCGGCGTGCGGGACCGTGCCCTTGGCGGGGTCGAAGGGCAGTCCGGAGAGCGGGACGCCCTTGTATCCCACCGAGCGCAGGACCAACTGCGCCCCGATGTCCTCGTACACGCCCGTCCCGGTGACCCCGCCGCTGCCGTCCGCGGCGGTCCGCTCGAAGCGCATCCCCGTCACCCGGCCGTCGGGCCCGCCCAGGACCTCCACCGGCCGCAGGTAGAACCGCAGGTCGATGTGGCGTTCCGCACCGCCCGGGCCTCCTTCGGCCCAGCCGCGCAGCACCTCCAGGTTGCGCCGGGCCACCGCGGGCAGCGCCGCCGCCGCACCCGGATCGTCGTACACGGGGTCGAGGGCCAGCTCGGCGGCGTCCGTCCGGGCGTCCACCCCCGGCAGGGTGCCCAGCTCCCGCAGTTCCTTGGTGGTGAACTTGCCCTGGGAGGGGCCGCGCCGGGCCACCATCGCCACCCGGCGCACGCCGCTGTCCGCGAGCGCGCCCAGCGCCGGCTGCGGCATGTCGGTCGGCGCGAGTTCCGCCGCGCCGCGGGCCAGGATCCGCGTCACGTCCACGGCCACGTTGCCGGCGCCGACCACCACCGCGGAGTCCACGCCGGGCAGGTCGAAGGTCTCGCCCACCGCGTCCGGGTGGCCGCTGTACCAGGACACGAAGGCCGTCGCCGAGTGCACCCCGGCCAGCTCCTCGCCCGGGATCCCCAGCAGCCGGTCCCGCGCCGCCCCCACGCAGTAGATCACCGCGTGGTACAGCTCCAGCAGCCGTTCCGTGGGCAGCAGCTCCCCGCCGACCTCGACGTTCCCGAGGAAGCGGATCCGCTCGTCCTCCAGCACGGTGCGCAGGCTGCCCTGCAGCGACTTGATCTTCTCGTGGTCCGGGGCGACCCCGTACCGCACGAGCCCGTACGGTGCCGGCAGCCGGTCCAGTACGTCGACCCGCACCCCGGGCACCTCACGCTGCTGCACCAGCGTCTGGGCCGCGTAGACCCCGCTGGGGCCCGATCCGACGACGGCAACACGAAGCACGGCGGAGCTCCTCCCGCAGGTGTTCCCAGCATGACACCGGCCCCGGCGGCCGTCAGCCCATCGCGCGCATCCGGTGGATCTCGGCGGTCTGCGTCGCCACGACCTCGTTGGCCATTTCCTCGACCATCACGTTGTTGCCCTCGGCCAGCGCCGTGCCGGCCATCGTGAGCGCACCCTCGTGGTGGGCGATCATCAGCTTCAGGAAGAGCCGGTCGAAGTCCGCGCCGCGGGCGTCCTTCAGCTCTTTGAGCTGCTGCTCCGTCGCCATGCCCGGCATCGCGCCGTGGTCGTGGCCGCCGGATCCGGCGGGGGGCTGCGGATAGCGGGCCAGCCACTTCTCCATCGCCCCGATCTCGGGCTGCTGGGCGGCCGTGATCCGCTCCGCGACGCGCTTGACCCCCTCCGCCGCGGCCCGCTCGGGAGCGAGCGCGCTCATCGCCAGGGCCTGCCGGTGGTGTTCGATCATGTGCCGTGTGTACGTGTGGTCGGCCGCGTTGGGGCTGTCGTCGGGCGTTTCCCGCGCGGCCTGCTCGGGGCTGAGGGTGCGGGCCTTCTCGCCCGGTCTGCCCGGTGCGATGACCACGGCCCGTCCGTCCTCGGCCCGGTCCGCCCCGCCGTCCGATGCACAGCCGGCGAGGGCGAGCAGGAGGGCGGCGGCCGCGGCCGCGCCGGTGGATCGACGAAGCCAGGTCCTCACGGCAGCGGGGCGCCCCAGGGGATGGTGGCGCCCCGGGGCCTCATGACGCCGGGGGGCTTTTGCCATGTCCATGAAGAGGAAGATACTGCCGGGGTCCTGGTTCCGCTCCCATCCCGAACGGAACCGATCGGACTCCCATGGGAGGGCAACATGACCTCGTTGCGCACCACAAGAGGGCGGAACAGGAGTCTGGGCGTGGCCGCCGCGGCGGCCGGGCTCCTCACCACACTTCTGGCGGCCGGACCGGCCGCCGCCACCCCGGACCCGGGTGACTTATCGCCCGGCCGCGGCGAACGGCAGAGCGCGGCCCCGCTCCAGGGCAGGGAACTCGCACCCGGCGAGATACCCGGCCAGGACGAGATCGTGCACAGCGCCAATATCAAACCCCTGGCCAACATCCCCAGCACCGACCCCGCCGTCATCAACTCCGACCTGGCATTCCAGGGCCGGTACGCCTACGCGGGCAGCTACAACGGCTTCACGATCTACGACATCGCCAATCCGAAGGCACCGAAGACCGTCAGCCAGGTGCTCTGCCCCGGCGGCCAGAACGACATCTCCGTCTACGGCGACCTGCTCTTCCTCTCCACCGACTCCTCGCGCAGCGACGACTCCTGCAACAGCGTCTCGCAGCCCGCGACGGAGAAGTCCTCGTGGGAGGGCATCAAGATCTTCGACATCAAGGACAAGAAGAACCCCAAGTACATCAAGTCCGTCGAGACCGCCTGCGGCTCCCACACCCACACGCTGGTGCCGGGCGGCCGCGACATCTACCTCTACGTCGCCTCGTACTCCCCGAACGAGGCGTTCCCCGACTGCCAGCCGCCCCACGACGGCATCTCGGTGGTGAAGGTCCCCAAGAAGGCCCCGACGCAGGCCGCGGTGGTCGCCTTCCCGGTCCTCTTCCCGGACGGCGGCAACCCGGGCGCCCCCACCAACCCCGGGGTCTCCAAGACCACCGGCTGCCACGACATCACCGTGCTCCCTTCGAAGAAGCTGGCCGCCGGAGCCTGCATGGGCGACGGCATCCTGTTCGACATCAGCAAGCCCGAGGAGCCCCGGGTGATCGACCGGGTCCAGGACAACGTGAACTTCGCGTTCTGGCACTCGGCCACCTTCAACGAGCAGGCCGACAAGGTGGTGTTCACCGACGAACTCGGCGGCGGTGTCGGCGCCACCTGCAACGAGGCCACCGGCCCCAACCGGGGCGCCGACGGGATCTACGACATCACCGGCCGCGGTGACCAGCGCAAGCTCGTCTTCCGCAGCTACTTCAAGATCCCGCGCCACCAGGCCGACACCGAGAACTGCGTGGCCCACAACGGCTCGCTGGTCCCGGTCGGCGGCGGCCGCGACATCATGGTGCAGGCCTGGTACCAGGGCGGCGTCTCCGTCTGGGACTTCACCGACTCCGCCGCCCCCAAGGAGATCGGCTACTTCGAGCGCGGCCCGCTCACCACGGACAAGATCGGGCTCGGCGGGTCCTGGTCGGCCTACTACTACAACGGGCACATCTACTCGAACGACATCACCAAGGGCCTCGACGTGCTGAGGCTCGACGACTGGCGCACCGAGAGCGCCAAGTGGGTGTGGATGGACCGGCTCAACGTGCAGAGCCAGCCCGAGTACCGCTGACCCCGGCTGACCCCGGCTGGCACCGGGGCCTAGGGAGGTGAGGGAAACGTTCCGGCGGGCGGCCCGCCGGGCGGCGGGACGCCGAGCTCCCAGTCCAGCCCGTAACGCTGGAAGAGCTCGGCCCGCAGCCGCGCCGGCGGCATGGGCGCACCGGGCAGCAGGACCGCCACCACCGCGCCCATCAGCAGGGCGCGCAGGAGCGGATAGTCCGCGTCCACGTCCGGCGAGCCGTACCGCGTGACGGTGTCCCGCAACAGCTCGGCGAGCCGCTGCTGTTCCGGGCACTGCACGAACCCCTCGGCCGTGAGGATGCCCGCCATGTGGGTCCGCATCAGCAGCGGCTCGTCCCGCGCCAGCCCGAGGATCGCGTCCACCGCCCGCGCGAGCCGCTCGCGGCCGTCCTCGCTGCGCGGCTCGCGCTCCAGCGCCGCCTCCAGCCTGAGGTGCATCAACCGGTGCACGGCGGACTGGAGCAGCTGCCGCTTGCCCGGGAAGTAGTACGAGACCAGGCCGCGGGCCGCGCCCGCCCGGTCGGCGATGTCGCCGAGCGTCGTCGCCTCGTAGCCGCGCTCGGCGACGAGTTCGACCGTGGCCTGGAGCAGCCGCTCCCGGGAACGTCTCCGCAATTCTTCATTGACCGATGCGCTGCGCGGGACCATGCTTACTCCTGCTGCGTTGACTGGCTCCGAGCCAATATACTCAGCGCACGGGGTCGCCTGCTCTGGGTGACACGGGGGATCGCCCAGAGCAGGCACGCCCGATCGGGCTCATCCACAACCTCATCGTCCGGCCGGGCCGGACCGGTGCCGCGGTGCGGGCCAGGAAGTCGCGAGAGCCACCACGACCACGCCCAGCAGCCAGCCCGCGACCACGTCCGACACCCAGTGCACGCCCAGATAGATCCGGGTGAAGCCGACCCCGAGCACGGACACGGCCGCGGCGGCCCAGGCGGACCGCACGGCCCATCGCGGGGCGTCCCGGGGGAGCAGCCACAGCAGTAGCCCGCACACCACCGTCGCCGTCATGGCGTGGCCCGACGGATAGGCCGAGAACAGTGCCGAGTCCACCGGATCCGGCCACACCGGCCGCGGCCGCCCCACCAGCGCCTTCAGCCCCTGCTGCACCACCGCGGCCCCCAGCGTGGCCAGCGCCACCCGCACCGCCCGCTCCTGCTGCCCCAGCCACCACAGCCGTACGCAGGCGATGGTGGCCAGGAGCCTCATCGTCCAGGGGTCCCACACCCAGTCGGTGAGGATCCGCAGGGTGTGGGTGACCCCGGGGTGGGCGACGGCATGGCCGTGAAGATCCCGGGCGACCCGGTCGTCGCAGGAGAGGACCGGCCCCCAGCCCGCCACCACCAGCGCCGTCAGGACGGCCGCGAGCAGCGCGCAGCCGATGCCCGCCCACCGCACGCCGTGATCGCTCCGCATACGGGGGATCCTCGCACCACCGGGCGCCGCCCCCGCTCCGGGCGCGCTACGCCAGGGCGCTGAGCGCCGGCACGAACGCCACCAGCAGCGGTATCGCCGGAACCAGGGTGGCCAGCGCCGTCAGCCGGAGCCGGTGGGCCGCCGGCAGCCGGGGCGGGGCCGACAGCAGCCGCCGCACCCGCTGCGGGACGTGGGACTGCGGATGCGCGCACGGCTCGAACACCCCGCGGTCCTCGTTCAGCCCGACCAGCGCCAGCGCGATCGTCAGCCGCCCGTACCGCCGCGAGGCCACGTCGTCGGCGGCCAGCTCCACGAGCCGGTGCATCTGCGCCTCGAACGCCGCGAAGACGGGCACCTGCGGGAAACCGCCGGCCAGCGCCCGCGAGCAGTGCAGCAGCCAGTCGTGCCGCGCCGCCGCGTGCCCCTGCTCGTGGGCCAGTACGGCATCGAGCTGACTGCCCTTCAGTCGGCCCAGCGCCGCCGTCGTCACCACCAGCTGCGGGGCGGGCCCCGGCAGCCACCACGACTCGGAGCGCGGGCCCTCCAGTACGACGAGCCGCGCGCCCGCCGGGTCCTCCCCGGGCAGCAGCGGGGCCCGCTCCCGCAGTTCGGCGCTCTGCGCACGGCGGCCCGCCCGCGTCCGCAGCACCTCACGGGCCAGCAGCGCCGCGGTCCACAGCGCGCCGCCCGCCAGCGCGAGGGCCGTACCCGCGGCCCACGGCCCGCCGGCCGCGCCCAGGGCGTAGGCGTCGGCCACCCCGCGCGGGGCGGCGGCGAACAGCCGGCCCCGTACGGCCTGCCAGGCGGCGGCCGCGCTCAGCAGCATCGACAGCCCGAGGCACAGGAGCACCGCCCCCACCACGCACTGCCACACCCACAGGGCGACGACCGGTTCGCGCTCGGGCCATTGCGCCCGGGCCAGCAGGCGGGGGGCGAGCACCGCGGTCAGGGCGCCGAGCATCAGAAGAGCGGCGGGGACCATCATGGTCGCCAGCCTATGAGCGCCGGGCTACCTGCGGGTACGGCCTCGCGGGATTGGTGACGCAGGACACGTCGCCGACGCCCTCACATGGTGAGCAGCATCGCCAACATCCCGATTCCCATGGCCAGTCGGCACGCTCGGGACAGCTCGCCGGATCCGCGCGGTGCGCCGGGGCCGTCCGGCTGCTGCCGGGTGGCGGCTCCGCCCGCCGTGACCAGCCGGGCCCCGCCGAGGACCACGTACCCGGCGTAATAGAGGAGCAGCAGGCCGGTCAGCAGCGGCAGGCCGGCCTCGTGCCCGTGCCCGGAGGCCGCCATCAGGGACATGTAGACCATCGTCAGCGAGCCCACCAGGTGGTGCGCGTGGTGCGCCCCGCCCCGCAGCAGCCACAGGGCGTGCAGGGCCGCGCCGCAGAAGACCGCCGCGAGCGCGGGCGCCTGCCACTCGCCGGCGCCCCGGAGGGGCACCGCCATCAGCGCCATGCCGAAGCCCATCACGGCCTCCCCGACGGCCCCGCCGCCCGCTCTGCGCACCTGCCGCAGACAGTACGCGCCGCTCACCGCACAGAGCAGGACCAGCAGCCAGGAGGAGACGGCGGAGGAAACTGAGGGGGACATGGCGGAACCGTGCACGGCGGAACCTCCCGGTTCGTCGGCGTCACGGGAAGAGATGCCCTTCTCACGCGGCGCTCACGCGGCCCCGGGTTAGGCTCTCCTTGCCCTACCCGGCACGTCATGTGCCAGCGCATGGAACGGAGCCCCCGATGTCGTCGACCGCCAACCCCGCCGCCCTGAGTTTCCGCAGCGCCGTCGAGGCGGATGTGACCGCGCTGGTGGCGCTCGTCGAGTCGGCGTACCGCGGGGACGCGAGCCGCGGCGGCTGGACCACGGAGGCGGACTACCTCGAAGGGCAGCGGACCGACGCGCAGGGGGTCCGGGAGGTCATCAACACCCCCGACAGCGTCCTGCTGGTCGTCGAGCGCGCGGGCGAGCTCGTCGCCTGCTGCCAGCTCGAACACCGCGGGGACCACGTCTACTTCGGGATGTTCGCGGTCCGCCCCGGTCTCCAGGGAGGCGGCCTCGGCAAGGAGATCCTGGCCGAGGCCGAGCGCCGCGCCCAGGAGACCTGGGGCGCCAAGGAGATGCGGATGACGGTGGTGAACGTGCGGGAGGAGCTCATCGCCTACTACGTGCGCCGCGGCTACCGGCGCACCGGCGAGCTGAGCCCCTTCCCCTACGGCGACGAGCGCTTCGGCGTGCCGCTCCGCGACGACCTGGCCTTCGAGCTGCTGGTCAAGCCGCTGTAGGCGGAGCCGCCACGGTGCGCGGCGCCGTCACGCCGTGAAGCGGCCCGTGCTGCGGATCTCCGGGAAGTCGGTGGTCACACCGTCCAGCCCGAGCGCCCGCGCGAGCCGCAGCTGGTCCAGGGTGTTGACCGTCCAGCCGGTCACCCGCAGGCCGGCCGCGTGGGCCGCCTCCACCGTCCCCAGGGCGATGCGCCGGATGTCCAGGGCGATCGTTCCCGCACCCGCGGCCAGCGCCCGGTCCACGATGTCGTCCCCGTGCGGGCTCGCGTAGAGGGCGGTCCGGACGCCCGGCACCAGCCGGGCCGTCTCGACGAGCACCGCGTCGTCGAAGGAGGCCACCTCCACCCGGGCGGTCAGGTCGCGCCGCAGGACCAGCTCCGCGAGCGCCCCGGCCGCGGCCAGGTCCCGGACCGACACCTGGAGCGGGACCCGGACCGCGTCCAGGGCCTCCTCGAAGAGCGGTACCTGCTCGCCCTGGCCGGCGTCGAGGGCGCGCAGCTCGGCGAGGGTCAGGTCGGTGACCGGCCCCGATCCGTCGGTGGTGCGGTCCACTTCGGGGTCGTGCAGGGCGACGAGTGCGCCGTCCTTGCTCAGTTGGAGATCCAGCGCGATGACGTCCATGCCGGAACGTTCCGCGCGGACGAACGACCGGAGGGTGTTCTCCGGTTCGACACCCATGACCCCGCGGTGACCGATGGTGAGGAAAGTCAAGGTTCTCTCGCTTCCGTCGACGGCGGCTCCCCGCGCGGTCGCGGTGTCCCGACCGGCCGCGCGCGATGAGGACGCATGCTAGTGCGCCGAAGGTGCGATGGGACCGCCCGTGCAACGCCCCGCGAGGGCGCACCGGCCGCTTCCCGCCGGGCTTGTCCGCCCTCTTGACCGCGCTCGTGGGCGGAGTCGCGTCACCCGGGCGTGGGCGCGTCCCCGCCGGCTTGACGCCCCGGGGTCCCGCCCTCGGGTAGGGCCGCCAGATCGGCCAAGAGGGCTTCCGCCAGCTCCAGTTCGGCCAGGTGCTGCCGCTCGCTCCAGCGCAGCGCAAGCGTGGGGAAGGCCCATTCCGGTACCTCGGCCGCATGCGCCATCGCCTCCCGTACGGCGGCCAGCTCCTCCCGGGTGCGCTCCAGGTGCTCGCCGACCATGGCGCGCAGCCGCTCGGGCTCGGCCAGGTGCCCGAGCCAGACCCGCAGGAGCAGCCCGTGCTTGAGCACCGGCGGCCCGGCCTCGGAGGTGTCGGCTGCCCAGCCGGCCAGTGCCTCGCGTCCCGCGCCGGTGATGGCGTAGCGGCGCTTGGCCCGCGCCTCCTCGGGGCCCGAGCGCGCGGAGGAGGCGTATCCCAGATCCTCCAGCCGGCGCAGCTCCGCGTAGATCTGGCTGATGGCGGGTGACCAGTAGAAGAAGCGCAGCGAGGAGTCCGCCCACTTCTTCAGTTCGTACCCGGTGCGCTCTCCGGGGAAGGAGAGCAGCCCGAGGACGGCCCACGCGGTCGGCGGCAGCTCTTGCTTCTTCTCTTGCTTCTTCGCCTTCTGACTACTAGTCATATTTCGAATTGAAGTGAGACCGGGCACGGGACGCACACCTGGAGGCACAGTGAAGTTCTCCGTCATCTTCGAAGCTCAGCTTGCCGACCCGACCGTGGAACGGGAGCACCAGGTCATCCGCGACTGCGTCGAGCAGGCCGTGCTCGCCGAGCGTATGGGTTTCGACCGGATCTGGGCGGTGGAGCACCACTCGCTGAAGTGGTACGCACACATGTCGGCTCCCGAGATCTTCCTGACCTGGGTCGCGGCCAGGACGAACACCATACGCATCGGCCACGGCGTCGTGTGCATGCCCTTCAACTTCAACCATCCGGTCCGCGTCGCCGAGCGGGCCGCCATGCTCGACCTGCTCTCGGGCGGGCGCCTCGACCTCGGGGCCGGGCGCGGCGGCACCGAGCAGGAGACCTCGCTGTGCGGGGTGGACAGGGAGCGCACCACGGCGGAGGTCGAGGAGGCCCTGCGGATCATCGGCAGGGCCTGGCAGGAGGAGGAGCTGGAGTACCACGGCGAGCTGATCGACATCGATCCGCACCCGATCCTGCCGCGGCCGGAGCAGACCCCGCACCCGCCGCTGTTCCTGGCGTGCAGCCGGGGCGAGACCCTGGTGCAGGCCGCCGAGCTGGGCATCGGGGCCCTGGTGATGGGCTTCGCGGGCCCGGAGTCGATCGCGGGGATGCGGTCCGTCTACGACGCCGCCATCGCCGGGCGGGACGGCAGCCGGTTCGTGTCCTCCGTGGTCAACGACCACTTCTCGGTGCTCTGCCCGACCATCGTCCTCGACGACCCGCAGGAGGCGCGCCGCATCGGCATCCGCGGCCAGCGGTTCTTCGCCCAGTCCATCGGCCACTGGTACGGCGGGGCCGGCATCCCCGACGAGGCCGTGGTCGCGGGCGCCGACGAGGCGGCGGAGATGCGGAAGGCCGCCGAGCAGGTGGTGGCCCGGCTGCACGAGCTGGACATCCCGGTCCGGCCGACCTCGACGGCCACCTTCAACGCCGACCACGCCTACGGGAGCGCCGACGACGCCATCGCGTACGTGGAGCGGCTCAGGGCGGCGGGGGCCGACGAGATCATGTGCCTGATCCAGATGGGCACGGTGGAGCAGGAGGCCTGCCTGGAGACTCTGCGGCAGTGGGGCGAAAAGGTCATCCCGCACTTCCGGGGCCTGTGACGCTCGCCGCTTCCCCGGGCGTGCGGGACGGGCCGGGGCGCTCCCGCAGGGCCGGGCAGCCCTAGGCACGCCTGGGCGGAGCCACTCATTCCACCCTGACGAACGGGAAGACTTCCGGTGAAGCAGGGGGTGTCGCAGGATAATTTCCCGAGTTCCCTCTTGAGCGGGAGAGCCTCGCACGTTTACGCTGCCCTGACGTGAGGTTCTCCTGTGGAGGAAGTGACATGACGGAAACTCTTGTGCCGGCCGCCGGCGGTCCCGTGACAGCCGCTGAGACGCGGGTGGTCGACCACCCGGCGTGGCCCGAGCTCAAGGCCGCCGTGGAGGAGATCCGCCCCTGGCAGTCCGCGGACGGCTCCATCGACTTCGAAGCCGAGGGCGAGCACGCCCGCGCCACCGTCATGGCCGCCGTCGAGCGCGTGATCGGCGCCGTCGAGGCGCTCTCCCCGCTGCTCCCGCACGCCACCCAGTACCACCGGGCTCTCGTCGCCGACCTGCGCAAGTGGGCCGAGGATGGATTCCGGGTGCCCGACTTCCTCGACTCCCTGCTGGCCTTCCAGCCGGCCGCCGAGCGCGCCGACGGGATCCAGCACCTGGTCGTCTTCCCGATGTACACGCAGAACGGCAACCCGGACCGCAACCTGGAGGCCGTCGTCCTCAAGATGGTGTGGCCCGAGTGGCTCGCCGAGCTGGAGCGCACCCGGTACGACAACCCGCTCTTCCTCGGCATCACCTTCGAGGACTTCACCCCGGGCTACGACACCAACTCGGCCGTGCTCTTCCCGGAGACCATCGCCGTGCGCGAGGCCCCCGAGCGCTTCACCTGGGGCGGCATCTTCTGCGACCGCGAGGCCGCGCGCTACCGCAAGGTCACCGAGGCCGCCGTGGACATCCTGGGCATCGAGCTGCCCGAGGACATCGCCCGCATGGTCGAGGACCAGGAGCGCTGTGAGAAGGCCTTCGTCCTGTGGGACATGGTCCACGACCGCACCCACAGCCACGGCGACCTGCCGTTCGACCCCTTCATGATCAAGCAGCGCCAGCCGTTCTGGATGTACGGCCTGGAGGAGCTGCGCTGCGACCTCACCGCCTTCAAGGAGGCCGTGAAGCTGGAGTCCGAGGGCAACGAGCACGGCCGCGACGTCCAGTACGCCGTCCTCTTCGACCGGATGTTCCGCTTCCCCGTCTCGGGCGACCGCACCCGCAACTACGACGGCCTCGGCGGCCAGCTGCTCTTCGCCTACCTCCACAAGCACGACGTCGTGCGCTGGACGGACAACAAGCTGAAGATCGACTGGATGCGCGCCCCGCAGGTCACCAACCAGCTGTGCGCCGAGATCGAGGACCTCTACCGGGCCGGCATCGACCGCCCGAAGCTCGTCCACTGGTTCAAGGCCTACGAGCTGGTCTCCACCTACCTCGCCCCCCACCCGGGCTCCAAGTGGGCCAAGGGCCCCGACGCCCTCGACCTGACGCAGCCGCCGCGGAAGCTCGTGGACGACGTGCTTCCCGACGAGTTTCCGCTGAGCATGTTCTATGAGGCGCTCGCCAAGAAGCTCAAGGGAGTGATCGCCTCGACCAAGGGCATCACCGCCCTGAACGCCGAGCGCGCCGAGCGAGTCGCCGCGTGAGCACCCGCCCTCAGGAGGCTGCACAGATGAACGGCTCCGGGAACGGCAACGGAAAGCTGCACGGAGCGGTGGTGGCGGTGGCCGGGGCCGGCGGGCCCGCCGGCCGCGCCGCCCTGCTCCGCCTCGCCGAGGCGGGTGCCGTGGTCGTCGCGTCCGACGCCGACCCGGCGCGGCTCGCGGAAGCGGTCGACGCGGCGCGCTACGCCCACGGCGGCGCCACCGTCACCGGCGACACCGTGGACCTGCTCGACCTCGACGCGACCAAGGCCTGGGCCGAGCGCACCGAGAAGGAGTTCGGCCGGATCGACGGCCTCGTCCACCTCGTCGGCGGCTGGCGCGGCAGCACCACCTTCACCGACACCGACCTCGCGGACTGGGACTTCCTGGAGAAGCTGCTCATCCGCACGGTCCAGCACACCTCGCTGGCCTTCCACGACGGACTGCTGCGCAGCGACCGCGGACGCTACGTGCTGGTCAGCCAGTCCGGCGCGCACAAGCCGGTCGCCAACAACGCCGCCTACAACGCGGGCAAGGCGGCCGCCGAGGCCTGGACCCTGGCCCTCGCGGACTCCTTCCGCAAGGCCGGGGGCGATGAGGGCCCGGGAGCCGCGGCTGCGATCCTGGTGATCAAGGCACTGGTGCACGACGCGATGCGCGCCGAGCGTCCCAATGCGAAGTTCGCGGGCTTCACCGATGTCAAGGAGCTGGCCGAGGCCATCGCCGGCGTCTGGGAGCGGCCCGCCATCGATGTGAACGGACAGCGTCTGTGGCTCACTCCGCAACCGTGAGAACCGATGCCGGGAAGACCGACGCCCGGCGCCACCACGACCCGGCGGTGCGCGGTTTCGCAAGCGACAACTACGCGGGGGTGCACCCCGAGCTCCTGGCCGCCGTCGCGCTGGCCAACGGCGGCCACCAGGTCTCGTACGGCGAGGACGAGTACACCGAACACCTGCAGAAGGTCATCCGCAGCCACTTCGGGCCGTACGCGGAAGCCTTCCCGGTGTTCAACGGCACGGGCGCGAACGTCGTCGCCCTCCAGGCCATGACCGACCGGTGGGGCGCCGTGATCTGCGCCAAGAGCGCCCACATCAACGTGGACGAGGGCGGCGCGCCGGAGCGGATGGCGGGCATCAAGCTGCTCGCCGTGCCCACCCCGGACGGCAAGCTCACCCCCGAGCTGATCGACCAGGAGGCCTGGGGCTTCGAGGACGAGCACCGGGCGATGCCGCAGGTCGTCTCGATCACCCAGAACACCGAACTCGGCACGGTCTACACCCCGGACGAGATCAAGGCCATCTGCGACCACGCGCACGGCCTCGGCATGAAGGTGCACCTCGACGGCGCCCGGATAGCCAACGCCGCGGCCTCGCTCGACATGCCGATGCGCAGCTTCACGAACACGGTGGGCGTGGACGTGCTGTCGTACGGCGGCACCAAGAACGGCATGATGTTCGGCGAGGCCGTGGTCGTGCTCAACCCGGACGCCGTCCGGCAGATGAAGCACATCCGCAAGATGTCGATGCAGCTCGCGTCCAAGATGCGGTTCGTGTCGGTGCAGCTGGAAGCGCTGCTCGCCAAGGACCTGTGGCTGCGCAACGCCCGGCACGCCAACGCGATGGCGCAGCGGCTCGCCGCCGGCGTGCGGGAGACCGACGGGGTGGAGATCCTCTACCCGGTGCAGGCGAACGCGGTGTTCGCGCGGCTGCCGCACGAGGTGTCGCGACGGCTGCAGAAGCGTTACCGCTTCTACTTCTGGGACGAGGCCGCGGGCGACGTCCGCTGGATGTGCGGCTTCGACACCCAGGAGGAGGACGTGGACGGCTTCCTCCAGGCGCTGAAGGAAGAGATGTCCCGCTAGCCGATCGCGCGGCCAGCCGATCACGAGTGGTGAATATTTATGCCCCCGGCCGTAAATCTATTGATCTACGGCCGGGGGTTTGCCTATGCTCCGGGCCATGCAGCTGATCCAACAGAACCCAGACATCCATGCCTATTTGGCCTCGGATGAGACGATCGACCACTGGCATCCCCTCGTACAGGACACCGCGGACGCCCTCTGGTCCGCCACCGGCGATGCATACTCATACGCCAAAGTCGCCTTCGAGTTCGTCCGCGACACCATCCCGCACTCCGCCGATTCCGGGGACATGCGGGTCTCGTGGCGGGCCTCCGACGTGCTGAGCACGCGCAACGGCATCTGCTACGCCAAGTCCCACGCCCTCGTCGCCCTGCTGCGGGCCCAGGGCATCCCGGCCGGCCTGTGCTACCAGCTCCTCGGCGAGGACGACGGCAGCGGCCTCGTGATCCACGGGCTCGTCGCCCTCCGGCTGCCCGGCAGCGAGGAGTGGGCGCGGATCGACCCGCGCGGCAACAAGCCCGGAGTGGACGCCCGGTTCAGCCTCGACGTGGAGCAACTGGCCTTCCCGGTGCGTCCGGAGCTCGGCGAGATCGACTATCCCGAGCTGTACGCCGCCCCGCACCCGGCGACGCTGAAGGTGCTCAAGGAGTCCGCTGACCGGCCCGAGCTGTGGCGGAACCTTCCGGTCGCCCTGTAGCGGCGGGCGGCAGCGGTACGGGCTCCCGCGGCGCCGTCAGGACGTGCAGCAGGGCCGCCGCGAGCTGCATGCCGGCGATCCCGGTCAGCAGCGTCCACGCGGGCGCGTCGGCCGCGAACCCCACCAGGGCCGCCCCGGTCGACGCCGCCGTCACCTTGAGCCCCGCGCCCAGGGTGAACACCTGCGTCCGCACCCCGTCCGGTGCGTGCTCCGCGCGGATCCGCAGCGTGGAGGTGAGCAGCGGGCCGTCGCACACCCCCGCCACCGCGAACAGCGCCGCCGTGACGGCGACCGACGGCGTGAACGCCGCCACGGCCAGGGCCACGCCCGTCCCGGCCAGCGCCCAGCGCACCAGCAGGCCCGGGGCCACCGACGTCATCCGGCCCAGCGTCAGCGAGCCGCCCAGCGCACCCACCGCGAAGGCCGTCATCAGCACGCCCCCGGTGCCCGGGCTGCCCATCTCGGCGGCCAGCAGCACCGCCGTGGTGGTCAGCGAGCCGATGCCGACGAAGGCCAGGGTCGTGGCGGAGGTGACCGCCCGCAGCTCCCGGACCCGCCACAGGGCGGCGAGCCCCGCGCCCAGCCCGGCCCGGGGCGCACCGGCGGCCCGGCCCGCGCGGGGGTCCTCGTACGGGAGCGTGGCCGCCAGGGCCGAGGCCAGCGCGGCCGACGCCGCGAGGAGGGCCATCGCCGGACCGCCGGACCACACGGCCGTGGCGAGGCTGACCGCCGCCGGTGCGGTGACGCCCGCGGCGTTGTAGGTCGAGGCGTCCCAGCCGTACGCCCGGTCCCGCCCGGCTCCCGCCGGGACCAGGGAGGTGACCAGACTGGACAGCCCGCCGGTGACCATCGGCCCGCAACTGCCCCCGAGCACCGCCACCGCGAGCACCAGCGGCGTCGGAGCGCGGCCCAGCAGCACGGCGAGCACGGTGACCGCGGTCGCGAAGCCGGCCAGGGCCCCGGCGTGGAACAGCCGCGGCCGGCGGGTTCGGGCCGCGGCGGCGCCCGCCAGGGGTGCCGCCAGGACGTGCGGGGCGAGCCAGGCGGTCAGCACGAAGGCCCCGTAGGCCGCGCTCCCGGTGCGTTCCAGGGCGAGCAGCACCACGGCCATCGCCATGCCCTCCGAGGCGAAGCGCGCGGCCAGTGCCGCCGCCAGGTACCGGCCCAGCCCGCCCATCCCAGCCCCCCGAAGTGTCGTCACGCCCGCACTCGCGGACGTTACGTCATATGGGTGTACAGGGAAAGGATCCGGTTCCGCTGGAGTCCCCTTGGATGCAGGAGAGTTGATAGGAAACTTTCTTGTCGGACATCGTTGTCAACTTGGCATGGACATGAGTATCTTCGGGCCACCGGAACCCCTCCCGCCGGAAATCCCCCCACCCACCGGAAGGCCCCCATGCGTTTCGGAATCCCCGCCGCACTGGCCGCGCTGGCCCTCGGCCTGGCGGCGACCCTGCTGCCCGCCCCCACCCTCGCCGCGCCCGTGCCCGCATCCGCCGCGGTGCCCGCCGCCCCCGCGCAGTTCGCCCACCCCGGAGTCCTGAGCAGCCGCGCCCAACTGGACTTCGTGCGCACCCAGGTACAGGCCGGCCGGCAGCCGTGGAAGGCGGCGTACGACCAGATGCTGGGGAGCAGGTACGGCTCGCTGTCGCGCACGCCCAAGCCGCGCGCGGTCGTCGAGTGCGGCTCGTACTCGAACCCGGACATCGGCTGTAGCGACGAGCGCGAGGACGCCATCGCCGCCTACAGCCAGGCGCTCGCCTGGTACGTCACCCGGGACGCCACGTACGCCAGGAAGTCCATCGAGCTGATGGACGCCTGGTCCGCGAAGATCAAGGACCACACCAACAGCAACGCGCCGCTGCAGAGCGGCTGGGCGGGCTCCACCTGGCCCCGCGCCGCCGAGATCATCAAGCACACGTACACCGGCGGCTGGCCGAACCAGGGACGCTTCGCGACCATGCTCCGCGACGTCTACCTGCCCGAGGTCATCGGCGGGAAGCCGAACAGCAACGGCAACTGGGAACTGATCATGATGGACGCGGCGATCGGCATCTCGGTCCACCTCGACGACCGCGCGAGCTACGACAAGGCGATGACCATCTACCTCGGCCGCGTCCCCGCCTATTTCTACCTGGCCTCCGACGGCCCGCAGCCGCTCTACCCGCCGCGGTCGAGCATCGACACGAAGAGCGAGCTGATCGCCTACTGGCACGGCCAGAGCACCTTCGTGAACGGCCTCGCCCAGGAGACCTGCCGGGACTTCGGCCACACCGGGATGGGCATCGCGGCGGCCATGCACGTCGCCGAGACCTCACGGATCCAGGGCCGTGACCTGTACCCGCAGTTCAAGGACCGCTTCCGGCACGCGCTGGGCTTCCACGCCGGCTACGAACTCGGCGAGCCGGTGCCGTCCTGGCTGTGCGGCGGGAGCCTGACCAAGGGCATCGGCCCGGCGACCGAGGTCGGCTACAACGCCCTGCACACCCGGCTCGGCGTCACCATGGAGAACACCCGCAGGCTCACCGAGGGCCGGCGGCCGGCGGGCACCGAGAACCACTTCGAGGCCTGGGAGACCCTGACCCACGCCGAGAACCCCCACTGACGCCCCGTCCGGAGAGGCAACGGCCCCGCACCGCGGGGCCGTTGTTCCGTGCCCGGGTACCGGTCAGCCGGCTTCCTTCACCTGGGCCGCCGTCGGGGCGGTGCCGCCCAGGTGGGCCGGCAGCCACCAGGAGTCGGCGGCGTCCTTGGGCTTGTCCGGGTAGGCGCGCTGCGCCGCGTCCAGCAGCTCCTGCACGCGCTCGCGCAGGCGGCGCGTGATGGCACCCGCGTACTGGTCCGTCGGCGCCTCCAGCGGCTCGCCCACCCGCATCGTCACCGGGATGTGGCTGCGCTTGAGGTTCTTCGGCCGCCCCTTGGTCCACAGCCGCTGCGTGCCCCACAGCGCCACCGGAATCAGCGGAACTCCGGCCTCCTGGGCCATGCGC
Source organism: Streptomyces sp. NPDC057010 (assembly GCF_042673805.1). Taxonomy (NCBI): domain Bacteria; kingdom Bacillati; phylum Actinomycetota; class Actinomycetes; order Kitasatosporales; family Streptomycetaceae; genus Streptomyces; species Streptomyces sp. NPDC057010. The sequence continues at coordinate 23,919 of NZ_JBHUSC010000027.1, forward strand.
GCCGCACCCGACTTGAAGCTCTTGAGCGTGAAGGACTGGGAGATCGTGGCCTCCGGGAAGACGCCGATGATCTCGCCCGCCCGCAGCGAGTCCAGGGCGTGCTGGTAGGCTGTCTCACCCTGCTTGCGGTCCACCGGGATGTGCTTCATGGCGCGCATCAGCGGGCCCGACACCCGGTGCCGGAACACCGACTCCTTCGCCATGAAGCGCACCAGGCGCTTCTGCGGCCGCGCGGTCAGGCCCGCGAAGATGAAGTCGAGGTACCCGATGTGGTTCGACACCAGGACCGCCCCGCCCTTGCGCGGGATGTTCTCGGTGCCCTTCATGTCGATACGGATGTCCAGCGCGCGGAAGAGGCCGTGCGCGGCGCCGATCACGGGAGGGTAGACGAGCTCAGCCATGGTGGGGAGACCCCGCTTTCTGCCTGGGGAGGTGCTCCCGGCCGGAAGTTACGGAAGCGTAGGTACGCGACCATGGGGATCGTGCCCCATACGCGGGCTGCTGGCCAGCCCAGACGGTCGCGCTCGGCGAGATTCTCATCACGCCGGGAATGCGGACGGCCCGCCGGGCGCTGCCCCCAGCGTATGTGTCCGCGGGGATGATGTACCCGCAAGGATGGCGACGAGGGGAGCGCGCGTGCTCGGGCAGGACGACGGACGGGCCGTGCTGGGCGCCGCGGAGCTGGGCGAGGAGCCGGGGGAGCGGGCCAGCCTGGTGCAGTTCTCCAGCGCGTTCTGCCAGCCCTGCCGGGCCACCCGGCGGATCCTCGCCGACGTCGCGGCGATGGTGGAGGGGGTCGCGCACATCGAGATCGACGCCGAGGACCGGCTCGACCTGATGCGTGCCCTGGAGATCGAGAAGACCCCGACCGTGCTCGTCCTGGACGCGGCGGGCCGGGTCGTCCGGCGGGCCGCCGGGATGCCGCGCAAGGCGGATGTGATCGCCGCCCTGGGGGCCGCCGTATGACGACGCCGCACGACGGCCCTGCGACAGCCGTTCGAAGGGGTCATGGGGCGGGAGCGCCGGTGCACGCGCCCGCACGCAGCGTGACGCGCCTGACATCTGACGGATCCCGCTTGACTGTGTACACGGGAAATCGCGAGGCTGGCGGCATGCGGTATGAACTCCTGCTCTACGGACGGGTCCACGTGGACCTCGTCCGCTACGCGAGCGCGCGCTGTTGGGATCACTGAGCGCCCCCGACCCCTGATCCCCGACCGTGCCCGCGCACCGCGCGGCAGAAGGAAGACCCCGATGACCGCTCCTGCGGCCCCGATGGCTCCGTCCCCCCGATTCGGCGCCGGACTCCCCGGCTCGCCCGACCTCCTGCGCTCCGTGTTCCGGCAGCATGCCGCCGGGGTGGCGGTGATCACCGCCGAGACCGGCGGCCGGCCGGCGGGCTTCACGGCCACCTCGCTCAACTCCGTCTCCGCGGACCCGCCGCTGCTCTCGTTCACCATCGGCACCGGGGCCTCCAGCTGGCCCGCGGTGCGCGACAGCGACCACCTCGGCGTCCACATACTCGGCGAGCACCAGCGGGAGCTCGCGGGCCTGTTCGCCCGCAGCGGCGCCGACCGCTTCGGCCCCGACACCGACTGGAGCGCGGGACCGCACGGGGTCCCGGTCCTGGACGGGGTGCTGGCGTGGCTGGTGTGCCGGGTGGTGGCCCGGGTGCCCGCCGGCGAGCACCGTGTGATCATCGCGGAGGCGGTTGCGGGGGATCCGGCCGGGGAAGGCCGTCCCCTGCTCTACCACCAGGGTCGCTTCAACGCGTTGCGCGACTGAATCGTCCCTGCTGGGGGCATGTCGGGCGGCGTTGGACAGATCACAGTTCATCGGCCTTGCACCTTTGCGGGACCCACGGTGTACTGACGAGTAACATTCCCTTCGGAGCGCGGGCCGCCCCGACCGGGATCCGCCCGACAAGGCGCCTATGCTGCCTGCACAAGGCGGTACCAGAAAAGACGATGCGGTAGGAGAGCCGGCGTGAGCCTGAGGATCGTTGTCTGTGTGAAGTACGTGCCCGACGCCACCGGCGACCGGCAGTTCACCGAGGACTTGACCGTCAACCGTGACGACGTCGACGGCCTGCTGTCGGAGCTCGACGAGTACGCCGTCGAGCAGGCGCTGAAGATCTCCGAGGAGTCGGACGACGACGTGGAGATCACCGTCCTGACGGTGGGCCCCGAGGACGCCAAGGACGCGCTGCGCAAGGCGCTGTCGATGGGCGCCGACAAGGCCATCCACGTCGAGGACGACGACCTGCACGGCACCGACGTCATGGGCACCTCGCTGGTGCTCGCCAAGGCGATCGAGAAGGCCGGCTACGACCTGGTCGTCACGGGCATGGCCTCGACGGACGGCACCATGGGCGTGCTCCCGGCGATCCTGGCCGAGCGCCTGGGCGTCCCGCAGGTCACCCTGCTCTCCGAGGTCAAGGTCGAGGACGGCACCGTCACCGGCCGCCGCGACGGCGACACCGCGAGCGAGACGCTGGAGGCCTCCCTCCCCGCGCTCGTCTCCGTGACGGACCAGTCGGGCGAGGCCCGTTACCCCTCCTTCAAGGGCATCATGGCCGCCAAGAAGAAGCCGGTGGAGTCCTGGGACCTGGAGGAGCTGGAGATCGAGGCCGACGAGGTCGGTCTGGAAGGCTCCTGGACCAAGGTCGACTCCGCGGCGCAGCGCCCGGCGCGCACCGCCGGCACGATCGTCAAGGACGAGGGCGAGGGCGGCAAGCAGCTGGCCGAGTTCCTGGCCGGCCAGAAGTTCATCTAAGAACTTCAGCCTCCTTTAACTAGCCCCCAGACACTTCGCAATCGCAGGAGAGCAGTCCCATGGCTGAAGTTCTCGTCTACGTCGACCACGTGGACGGCGCCGTCCGCAAGCCCACCCTCGAGCTGCTGACGCTGGCCCGCCGCATCGGCGAGCCCGTCGCCGTCGCCCTGGGCGCCGGTGCGGCCGACACCGCCGCCGTGCTCGCCGAGCACGGCGCCGTCAAGGTCCTCACCGCCGACGCCCCCGAGTTCACCGAGTACCTCGTCGTACCGAAGGTGGACGCGCTCCAGGCCGCGTACGACGCCGTCTCCCCGGCCGCCGTGCTCGTCCCGTCCTCCGCCGAGGGCAAGGAGATCGCCGCCCGCCTGGCCGTCCGCATCGGCTCCGGCATCATCACCGACGCCGTCGACCTGGAGGCGGGTGACGAGGGCCCGGTCGCGACGCAGTCCGCCTTCGCCGCGTCGTTCACCACCAAGTCCCGTGTCTCCAAGGGCACCCCGGTCATCACCGTGAAGCCGAACTCGGCTCCGGTCGAGGCCGCTCCGGCCGCCGGCGCCGTCGAGGCGCTCGCCGTCACCTTCGGCGCCCTGGCCACCGGCACCAAGGTCACCGGCCGCACCCCGCGCGAGTCGACCGGCCGCCCCGAGCTGACCGAGGCCGCGATCGTGGTCTCCGGCGGCCGCGGCGTCAACGGCGCCGAGAACTTCCACATCATCGAGGACCTCGCGGACTCCCTCGGTGCGGCCGTCGGTGCCTCGCGCGCCGCCGTCGACGCCGGCTGGTACCCGCACTCCAACCAGGTCGGCCAGACCGGCAAGTCGGTCTCCCCGCAGCTGTACATCGCCTCCGGCATCTCGGGCGCGATCCAGCACCGGGCCGGCATGCAGACCTCGAAGACCATCGTGGCCATCAACAAGGACTCCGAGGCCCCGATCTTCGACCTGGTCGACTACGGCGTGGTCGGCGACCTCTTCACGGTCGTCCCGCAGCTGACCGAGGAGATCAAGGCGCGCAAGGGCTGACCTGCGCTTCTCTTCATAGCCTGACGTTCTCGGGGCCGTGTGGTGTTTCTCACCGCACGGCCCCGAGTCGTTTGTCCAGGAGACGGGAGGGACCATTGACTGAGCGGAACCCCGTGACTAAATTTCTGCAATGCGGATCTAAGCTTCCGTGAAGCGGAAAAGAGGAGAGTGCACGATGGGTCAGCAGGAGAAGGTGGCGACGAGCCTCGCAGGCGCGGTCAGCGAGGGCATCAGTGCCTCCCTCGCGCCGGTGGACGCGGAGCTCGCGCGCCACTACCCGGGCGACCCCGGCACCCGCCAGCCCATCCACACGGTCTACGTGCCCGGTGACGTCTTCGCCGCGGACACCATCCGCTCCTGGGGCGACCAGGCCCTCGCCGCCATGGACGAGCACGCCCCGGACGCCGCCACCTTCGCCAAGGTACTCGGCATCTCCGACGAGCTGGCCGTACCGGTCTACGACCGCGTCCGCGCCAAGCTCGCCTCCGAGCCGATCGAGGACCTCCGCGTCGACTTCGAGGACGGCTTCGGCGTCCGCTCCGACGAGGAGGAGGACCAGGCGGCCGCCCGCGCCGCCCGCCTGATCTCCGAGGCGTACTCCAACGGCACGAACGCCCCGTACATGGGCATCCGCATGAAGTGCATGGAGTCCAACGTCCGTGACCGCGGCATCCGCACCACCGACATCTTCCTCTCCGGCCTGCTCGCCCACGGCGGCCTCCCGGACAACCTGGTCCTGACCCTGCCCAAGGTGACGTACGCCGAGCAGGTCACCGCCTTCGTCAAGCTGCTGGAGGCCTTCGAGACCGCCCGCGGCCTGCGCCCGGGCCGGATCGGCTTCGAGATCCAGATCGAGACCAGCCAGTCCATCCTCGCCTCCGACGGCACCGCCACCGTCGCCCGCATGATCGAGGCCTCCAAGGGCCGCGCCACCGGTCTGCACTACGGCACCTTCGACTACAGCGCCTGCGTCGGCGTCTCCGCCGCCTACCAGTCCAGCGACCACCCGGCCGCCGACCACGCGAAGGCGATCATGCAGGTCGCCGCCGCCGGCACCGGCGTACGCGTCTCCGACGGCTCGACCAACGTCAAGCCGGTCGGCACCACCGAGCAGGTCCACGAGGCGTGGAAGCTGCACTACGGCCTCACCCGCCGGGCCCTGGCCCGCGCCTACTACCAGGGCTGGGACATGCACCCGGCGCACCTGCCGACCCGCTACGCGGCCGTCTTCACCTTCTACCGCGAGGGCCTGGAGGCCGCCGCCGCGCGCCTGAAGGCGTACGTCGCCAAGATCGAGGGCGACGTCATGGACGAGCCCGCCACCGCCAAGGCGCTGGCCGGCTACCTGGTCCGCGGCCTCGACTGCGGCGCCGTCGGCGCCGACGAGGTCACCGCCCTCACCGGCCTGACCCGCGCCGAGCTGGACGCCTTCGCGATCCCGCGCCGCTCGGCGACGCTGACGGCGACGGCGTAAGGGCCCGCCCCTCCCGCTGGTGCTCCCGCGGCCCGGTCCCGTTCTCCGGGGCCGGGCCGCGGCCCGTTTCCCGGGGCGAGACGGGCGACGGTCCTTATCCGCTGACCGGCGGGAGCTCGCCCGAGCCGCGGGCGATGAGCCGCGTCGGGAGCTCGATGCGGGACGGCGGGAGGTCGGCTCCCGCCAGGCGCTGGAAGAGGCGGTCCGTGGCCACCCGCCCCAGGGCCGCGGCGTCCTGGGCCACCACCGTGACACCGGGGCGCAGCAGGTCCGCCAGCTCGAAGTCGTCGAAGCCGACCAGCGCCACCGGCCGGTCCCGGTCCCGGTCCCGGTCCGCGAGGACCCGTACCAGCGTGACCGTCACCCGGTTGTTGCCGGCGAAGACGGCGGACACCGGCTCCGGGCCCGCGAGCATCGCGCGCGCCGCCGCCGCGACCCGCTCGGGGGCCGTGGAGCCGAGGGAGACCCAGGAACCGGCCACCGGCAGGCCCGCGTCCGCCATCGCCGCGCGGTAGCCGCGCAGGCGTTCCGTCGCCGTGTGGATGCGCGGGTGGTCGCCGATGAAGCCGATCCGGCGGTGGCCGCCCGCGATCAGGTGGGCCACGCCGCCCCGGGCGCCGCCGAAGCTGTCCGAGAGGACGACGTCCGCGTCGATCCCGCCGGCCGGGCGGTCCACGAACACCGTGGCCACGCCCGCCCGGATCTCCGGCTCCAGGTAGCGGTGGTCGTCACCGGCCGGGATCACGATCAGTCCGTCCACCCGGCGCGCGCACAGGGCGAGCGCCAACTCCCGCTCCCGTTCCGGGTCCTCGGCGCTGGAGCCGTTGATGAGCAGGGCGCCGTGCGCGCGGGCCACCTCCTCCACCGCCCGGTTCAGCGGGCCGTAGAAGGGGTCGGCGAGGTCCTCCAGGACCAGGCCGACGGTCGCGGTACGGCCCTTGCGTAGCACGCGCGCGCTGTCGTTGCGGCGGAAACCGAGGGCGTCGATGGCCTCCTGGACGCGCCGTTCGGTGTCCGGGGTGACGCCCGGCTCGCCGTTGACCACCCGCGACACCGTCTTCAGGCCCACGCCCGCCTGGGCCGCCACGTCCTTCATGGTCGGCCGGTTGCCGTAACGGGGGTCGGACGGGCGGCTGCTGTAGGGCACGGTGGGAAACCTCCGGAGGGATCGGGCAGCGCTCTGACCTTGAGGATAAGCAGTAGGCCCAAGTTGAGGTTTCCGTGGCAGGGTGGTGCGGGCAAGCCACTGGGGGCTCCGGACGAGCCATGGGGAGAGGGGTAGACGTGATTGTCTGGATCAACGGCACCTTCAGCGCCGGAAAGACCAGCACGGCCCGCGAACTGACCGGAATCCTGCCGGACAGCACCCTGTTCGACCCCGAGTTCATCGGTGACGCGCTGCGCGTGCTGCTGCCGCGCAAACGTCTGGCGGAGGTCTCCGACTACCAGGACCTGCCGAGCTGGCGGCGTCTGGTGGTGGACACGGCGGCGGCGATGCTCGCGGAACTGGGCGGGGTGCTCGTCGTGCCGATGACCCTGCTCCGGCAGGAGTACCGGGACGAGATCTTCGGAGGGCTGGCGGCCCGTCGGATCCCGGTGCGCCATGTGCTGCTGGCCCCGGCGGAAACGATCCTGCGCGAGCGGATCGCGACCCGCGAGGACCCGGAGGTGCCGGCGGAGGAGGCGGACCTCCGGGTCCGCCAGTGGGCGTACGACCACATCCCGGTGTACCGGCAGGCGCTCGGGTGGCTCACCGCGGACGCGCACGTGGTCGACAACGGAGCCCTGACCCCGCGCGAGACGGCGGAGCGGATCGCCGAAGCCGTCCGCACGGACACGGCCCCGGTCAACGAGATCGTGCAGACCCCGGAGCCCACGCGGGAGACGGTGGCCTCCGGGGTGCTGCTCTTCGACGAGCAGGACCGGGTGCTGCTCGTGGACCCGACGTACAAGGCGGGCTGGGAGTTCCCGGGCGGCGTCGTCGAAGCCGGGGAAGCGCCGGCCTGCGCCGGCGTACGGGAGGTCGAGGAGGAACTGGGCCTCGCCCTGGACCGGACGCCGGGGCTGCTGGTGGTCGACTGGGAGCCCCCGCAGCCCCCCGGCTTCGGCGGGCTGCGGCTGCTCTTCGACGGCGGCCGCCTCCCGGACGGCGCGGCGCAGCGCCTCCGGCTGCCCGGTCCGGAGCTGCGGGCCTGGCGCTTCGTCACGGAGACCGAGGCCGCGGGCCTGCTCCCGCGGCACCGTTACGAGCGTCTGCGCTGGGCCCTGCGCGCCCGCGAACGCGGTCACCCCCTCTACCTGGAGGCGGGCGTTCCGACCGGCTGACTGCCGCCGGGATCAGCCGACCGGGGTGTCGGCCGCGGCCTTGGCCAGGGCGGCCGCGGTGTCCACCGTCAGGGGGTCGCCGTGGCCGAAGCAGGCCGTGGAGGGGGACAGCGCGGCCAGCCGGCGGAAGGACTCCACGGCGCGGGCGCGGTCCACGTTGAAGACGCCCAGCATCAGCGGGCCGACGGCGGCGATGCAGTCCCCCGCGAACAGCACGCCGTGGTACGGGAGATGGATGCCGATGCTGCCGTCCGTGTGGCCGGGGGCGTGGACCACGTACGCCCCGTCCCCGAAGCCCAGCGCGTCACCGTCCTCCAACTCCCGGTCGACGGGGGTGGGCGGGGCCTCGGGGACCACCGTCAGAGCGTGCTCGTACAGCGGAACCTCCCAGTCCAGCAGCACCGGTTCGGGCACGCGCCGCTCGCCCCGGATCACGGGTGCGTCCAGCCGGTGCGCCAGGATGCGGGCGCCGTGGCGGGCGGCGAGCTCGCCGGCGCCCCCGAAGTGGTCGCCGTGGCAGTGCGTCAGGACGATCCGCTCCAGCCGTTCGGGCAGCAGCCCGAGGGAACGTATCGCCTCCTCGACCGCGTCCGCCTGGCCGGCGTATCCCGCGTCGATGAGGGTGAGGGCCTCGCCGTCCTGCCAGAGATACGCCTGGCCGACGGGGAAGCGGAGCATGTGGAGCCGGTTCGGGATGACTTCGACAAGATCCATACGCCCGACGCTACGGACCGCGGTCGGCTCCGCGCACGCGACTTCACCGGTAGCGGAGTCCGCCGAGAGCGGAGCCCGGGGCCGCGCACGGCGGCGCCGCAGCACAGACCCGGGCCCCACCGGAGGTCATCCCCGCTTGGACTCCGCGTAGTTGACGAGGAAGAGGGCCTCCGCCACCGACAGCCGCTCCAGCTCCTCCGGCGACACGCTCTCGTTGACGGCGTGGATCTGCGCCTCCGGCTCGCTCAGCCCGATCAGCAGCATCTCCGCCTGCGGGTACAGCTCCGTCAGCGTGTTGCACAGCGGGATGGAGCCGCCCATGCCGGCGATCTGCATCTCCTGGCCCGGGTACGCGGCCTGGAGCGCCGCCGCCATCGAGGCGTACGCTGGGCTGCTCGTGTCCGCCTGGAAGGGCTGGCCCTGGCCGACGACCTCCAGCTCCAGGCGCGCCTTCCACGGCGTGTGCGCCACCAGGTGCGCCTCCAGCAGCTTGATGGCCGCCGCGGTGTCCACGCCCGGCGGCACCCGCAGGCTGATCAGCGCGCCGGCGCTCGCGTGCACCGACGGGGTCGCGCCGACGACCGGCGGGCAGTCGATGCCGAGCACCGTCACGGCCGGGCGGGCCCACAGCCGGTCCGCGACCGTGCCGTCGCCGATCAGCTCGACCCCGTCCAGCACCTTCGCGTCGGCGCGGAAGTCCGCCTCCGGGTACTGCAGGCCCTCCCACACCGCGTCCGAGGCCAGCCCGTCGACCGTCGTCGAACCGTCCGCCGCGCGCAGCGAGTCGAGTACGCGGATCAGCGCGGCCAGCGCGTCGGGGGCCGCGCCGCCGAACATGCCGGAGTGCAGGTTGCCGCCCAGCGTGTCGATCTTCACCTTCAGCAGGGTCATCCCGCGCAGGGTGGCCGTCACCGTCGGCAGGCCCAGGCGGAAGTTGCCCGCGTCCCCGATGACGATCGTGTCGGCGGCCAGCAGCTCCGGGTGCGCCTCGGCGTACCGCTGGAGACCGCCGGTGCCCTGCTCCTCGGAGCCCTCGACGATCACCTTCACGCTCACCGGCACGCCACCGTTGGCCTTCAGGGCGCGCAGGGCCAGCAGGTGCATGATGAACCCGCCCTTGCAGTCGGCGGAGCCGCGCCCGTACCAGCGGCCGTCGCGCTCGGTCAGCTCGAAGGCGGGGGAGATCCAGGCGGCGTCGTCCAGCGGGGGCTGCACGTCGTAGTGCGCGTAGAGCAGAACGGTCGGCGCGCCCTCGGGGCCGGGGAGGAAGCCGTACACCGACTGGGTGCCGTCGGGGGTGTCGAGCAGCGCCACGTCCCGGAAGCCCTCGACGCGCAGGGCGTCCGCCACCCAGTTCGCGGCGGCCTCGCTCTCGCTCTTGGGGAACTGCGCCCAGTCCGCCACCGACTGGAAGGCCACCAACTCGGTGAGCTCCTGCTTGGCGCGGGGCATCAGCGAGGCGATGGTCTCGGCGATCGGATTCTGGGACATGGGCACGCTCCTCTTGGGTGCGACGTTGTTCTCAGTGGTACGCCGCCCGGATCCGCGTGGGTGGCGTATGCCGGGTACGGCGAAGGCAGTCCCGATCCTCGCACAACAGGACGGGGCGGCGACTCGCCGTAGGATTTGCCCGGCATCGGAGCAACCGGGTGATCAGGAGCAGCAGCACATCGTGAGCAGCGACGACGACGTACGCGACGCAAGCGCAGGACAGGCCGAGCAGGGGGCCGCGGACGAGGTGGCCGGGGGGACCGGCGAGGTGTGGGACGTGGTCGTGGTCGGGGCCGGACCGGCCGGGTCCTCGGCCGCGTACGCGGCGGCGACGGCGGGGCGGAGCGTCCTGCTGCTGGAGAAGGCCGAGCTGCCGCGGTACAAGACCTGCGGCGGCGGCATCATCGGCCCCTCGCGCGACGCCCTGCCCCCGGGGTTCGTGCTGCCCTTCAAGGACCGCATCCACGCGGTGACGTTCTCGCTCGAGGGCAAACTGACCCGGACCAGGCGCTCGAAGCAGATGCTGTTCGGGCTCATCAACCGGCCGGAGTTCGATGCCGCGCTGGTCGCGGAGGCCGAGAAGGCGGGCGCCACCATCCGTACGGGTACGGCCGTGGCCCGCGTGGAACAGCACGGCGCGGCCGTGCCCGACCGGCGCACGGTGGCCGTGGTGCTCGCCGACGGGGAGACCGTCCTGGCCCGCGCGGTGGTCGGCGCGGACGGCAGCGCGAGCCGAATCGGCGGGCACGTCGGGGTCGAGATGGAGCAGGTCGACCTCGGCCTGGAGGCGGAGATCCCCGTCCCGGAGACGGTCGCGGAGGACTGGAAGGGGCGGGTGCTGATCGACTGGGGCCCGCTGCCCGGCAGTTACGGCTGGGTCTTCCCCAAGGGCGACACCCTCACCGTCGGGGTCATCTCGGCGAAGGGCGACGGCGCCGCCACCAAGCGGTACCTGGACGACTTCATCGCCCGGCTCGGCCTCGCCGGCTTCGAACCGGCCGTCTCCTCCGGGCACCTGACCCGCTGCCGCAAGCCCGATTCGCCGCTCTCACGCGGCCGGGTGCTGGTCGCGGGCGACGCGGCCGGACTGCTGGAGCCGTGGACCCGCGAGGGCATCTCCTTCGCGCTGCGCTCGGGGCGGCTGGCGGGGGAGTGGGCGGTGAAGATCTCCGAGGCGCAGGACGCGGTGGACGCGCGCCGCCAGGCGCTCAACTACGCCTTCGCCGTGAAGGCGGGGCTCGGTGTGGAGATGGGCGTCGGCAGGCGGATGCTGCACGTCTTCGAGGCCCGGCCGGGCCTGCTGCACGCGGCGATCACCGGCTTCCGGCCGGCGTGGCGGGCCTTCGCCCGGATCACGCGCGGCTCGACGACCCTGGCCGACCTGGTCCGTACGTATCCGCTGGCCCGCCGGGCCCTGCACGCACTGGACGCCAGGCAGGCGTCCCGCGGCGGCGGCCGCGCCTGAGGCCCCGTCCCGCGGGTCTTCCCGGGGCCGGGCGGCACGCCGTCCGGCCCCGGGAGGTGCCGGTGCGGTTCCGATATTGGTTTGCCGTCGGCGTCCCGCTCGGATAGGAAGCCTGCATGCTGAGGGGTAGCAAGGTCGGGCTCAGGGCCCGGTACGAGGACGACATCCCGATCCTTCGGGCGGAGCTCTACGACGACGTGGTCAACTCCTCGCGCGCCGAGAGCCGGCCGTGGCGGCCGATCTCGCCGGGCTCGAAGGACTCGCGGCTCGTGGTGGACGAGACGGAGCACGGGCACGTCCCGTTCTCCGTGGTGGAGCTGGCCGGCGGCACGCTGGTCGGCACGGCCGTGTTGTGGGGCATCGACAACCACAACCGGTCCGCGCACCTCGGGCTGGGGTTGCTGCCGTCCGCCCGCGGCAAGGGCTACGGCACCGACGTGGTCGCCGTGCTGTGCCGCTACGGCTTCGTCGTGCGCGGCCTGCGGCGGCTGCAGATCGAGACGCTGGCGGACAACGCCGCGATGTTGCGCTCGGCCGAGCGCAACGGCTTCGTCCGCGAGGGCGTGCTGCGTTCCTCGGCCTGGGTGATGGGCGAGTTCCTCGACGAGGTGCTGCTCGGGCTCCTCGTCCAGGACTGGAAGCCGGACACCCCTTAGGGGGGAGGCGGCGTCCAGTTGCTGCGGGCGGCGGTCAGTTCGACACCGCTATGCGGAAGACCGGGTGGTCGGCGGCGGCCGCCTGGAGTTCCGCGTCGGAGGACTTCGCGTTGACGCCCTGGAAGAAGGCGTTGACCTCCCAGCCCCACTTCTCCAGGTAGGTGCGCAGGACGGCGGCCTTCTGCGCGGGGTCGGTGATCTCGGTGGCGGTGAAGGTGCGCACCTTGCGCCCCACGCGCAGCTCGCCGCCGCCCGCGACCCGCATGTTGCGGACCCACTGGGAGTGGCCGCGGGCCGAGACCAGGTACTGGGAGCCCTCGTACGTGTGCGGGTTGACCGGTATCCGCTGCATCTGCCCGGACGTGCGGCCGCGGACCGACAGCTCGGCGGAGCCGGCCAGGCTGATGCCGATGCGGGCCAGCTTGCCGAAGAGTGCGTTGAAGCGCCTCGTGAACGGGCCGGCCTGGAGGTAGTACGGGCCGGCCGGGGTGGACGGGTTGGACGCGTTCATGGTGGCCTCCGGGGGCGTTTCCGCGATTTCGAGAGCAGTGCTCTCGCTTGAGAACAGTGTGCACGGATCGGTGCGCCAAAACAAGAGCAGTGCTCTCTGAATGGAGCGGCGATCCATTTCTTGGGCGGTGCTCTGCCTGCGTGGCACACTGGCCCGCATGAACACCGTCCGTGGGGCCAGGGAACGGGCCCGTATCGAGGTCACCGCCGCCATCAAGGACGAGGCGCGCCGCCGCCTCGCGGCCGAGGGCGCCGCCAAACTCTCCCTGCGCGCCGTCGCCCGCGAGCTCGGCATGGTCTCCTCCGCGCTCTACCGCTACTTCCCCAGCCGCGACGAGCTGCTCACCGCGCTGATCATCGACGCCTACGACAGCGTCGGCGCCGCCGCCGAGGAGGCCGACGCCCGCGCCCTCGCCGCCTCGGCCCCGCCCCGCGCCCGCTGGATCGCGGTCTGCGAGGCCGTCCGCGCGTGGGCGCTGGAGCACCCGCACGAGTACGCCCTCATCTATGGCTCCCCGGTCCCCGGCTACAGCGCCCCCCAGGACACCGTCGGCCCCGCGTCCCGCGTCGGCAACGCCTTCATCGCCGTCCTCCGCGCCGCCTACGAGGGCCGCGGCCTCGCCCTGCCGCCGCTGCCCGCCGCCCTGCGCCCGGAAGCCGTCCGGATGACCGCCGACTTCGCCGACGGCCTGCCCCCCGAGGTCACCGCCGCCCTCGTCGCCGCCTGGGCGCAGCTGATCGGCCTCGTCTCCTTCGAGCTGTTCGGGCAGTTCAACCGGGTCGTCGAGGACCGGGACACCTTCTTCGCGCACGCCGCGGGCCAGCTGGCCCACGGGGTCGGGCTGCCCGCCGTATGAGCAGGCAGCCGGCGGGGCGCTGACGGGGATCAGCGTGCGGCGGCGGGCCGTCGCTCTGCTGTTCCCCGGGCCCAATCCGGCGGTTGCCCCTTGCACCGGGGCCGGTCCGTCTAGTGTTCCTCGGGTCGCCCCCCTGCTGCCGCCGCCGGAGGAACCGTCATGCCCCGCGCCGTGAAGGCCCTGTACGCCCTCGTGGTCACCGCCTTACTGGCCGCGCCGGCCCCGGCGCCCGCGCCCGCGGCCGGTGCGACGGCGCGCACCGCCCAGCCGGCCCGGGCCGAGACCCCGGCCACGCCCCGGATGCCCGGAGTGCGGGGACTGGAGATCGCGGTCCCCGCCTACGTCGGGGCGCGGGACCGGATGCTGGCGGACCTCACCGGCACCGAACCGGCCCCCTCGGTGGTGGTCCTCAACCCCGGAAACGGCGACGCCCCGTTCGACGCCACCTGGCGGGCCCGCGCCGACGCCCTGCGCCGTGCCACCACCGCCACCGGCGAGCGGACCAAGGTCCTCGGCTACGTCCACACCGACCACGGCAACCGCGACATCGCCGCCGTCAAGGCCTCCGTCGACAACTACCTGCGGACCCCCGACGGCCGCCTCCACGTGGACGGCATCTTCTTCGACGTCGTCAGCCGCGACTGCGGCCCCGGCAACGCCGTCCGCGACCACTACGCGGAGCTCCGCCGCCACGTCCAGGACACCATGCGCGCCCTCGACCCGGGCGCCAGCGACCTCGTCGTCGACAACCCCGGCACGGCCATCGCCGACTGCTACCTGGAGCCGGGCCGCCGCACCGCGGACGTGTTCGTCACGTACGAGGACACCTACGCGGCCTACACCGGCGGCGGCTGGCCCGGCGGCAACGTCTTCGACCCCGTGGGCGGCTACCGCCCGGGTACCGAACTCGACCCGAGCGGAACGGCGTTCTGGCACCTGGTCCACGACGTCCCGGACCCCGAGTCGATGCGCACGACCCTGCGCACGGCCTTCGGCCGCGGCGCGGGCTACGCCTACGCCACCAGCACGGTCATGCCCAACCCCTGGGACGCGTCCCCGGATTGGCCGTTCCGCGAGCAGACCGACTATGCGGCCACCCTCGGCTGAGGCCGTGCGCCGACGTCAGCGGTAGTCGTCAGGGTGCCCCTGCATCCAGGTGTTGATCTCGTCCCGGGTGCCGATCAGCGAGGTCTGGTGCTTCTTCAGGTTCTCGAAGGTCCGGTCGCCGCCGAGCTCCGCGTCGAGTTTCGCGATCAGGCCGATCGGCTCAGGGAAGTGGCCGGGCCCCTTCGGGTCCGCCTTCATCGACCGGTTCAGGCGGTGGAGTTCGTCGTAGACCCGGCCGAGGAAGTAGGCACAGTTGCCCGGTGTGCACGCGTCGTCCAGGGTCGCCTGGAGCCCGGCGAACGCGTCCCGGACCTTCTCGGGCGGGAGGTCGGCAGGTGCGGATGCGGATGCGGATGCGGAGGCCGGTCCCGGGCTCGGGGCCGCGCCCTGCGAGGAAGCCGCCGCCGACGGAGCGGCCGCGGAGCCGGCCGGGTCCGCGCCACAGGAGACGCTGAAGGCCGCAAGGGCCACGGCGAGCAGCGCCGCACCGCGCACGGTGGAAGTGGACATCGAGGATCCCCCATGATCGTTGAGGGGTCGACCCTATCGAACGTCCTGCCGAGCGCTTCGCCGGATGCCCTAGCGGCCGTCGTTCTCGGGGCGGCGGGCGAAGCGCCACAGGAGGTGCGCGACGCGGAGTACGAACACTGCGGCCGCCATGGCGCCGCCCGCCACCGCCAGTACGTGCTCCGCCGCGCGCGACAACGAGAACACCACGGCGGGCCCGTACACCGCGCCGAAGGTGAGTGCGGCAGCGAAGCAGGCACTGACGAAGGCGTAGCCGATCTCGATGGTGATCGCGTCCCGGTCCGCCTGATTGCGTCGCCCCATGCGTGCAGTGTCACAGCGGATACGATCCGTCACAAGGCAGGCCTCGACCCGGGCGCGGGTTCCCCGCTCAGATTCCGGCCGTCTCGCTCCACAACCGGGCCAGCCCGGTATCGCCCGTCACCCCCGGGCCCGCCAGCGGGAGCCGGTTCCACAGCGCCGCGTACAGCCAGGCCGCCTCGCCCGACAGCTCGCAGTCGACCGGCTCGTCCGTGGCGCCCCGCACCGTCCGGGCCGGCTCCGACGACAGGTGTACGGTCCACGCCGCGCCCGTGTCGGCGGCCCGCACCCGCAGCACCCGGGGCTCCGGCGTCCGCACCCGGCTCCGGGGCCGCGCGTGGAAGCCCGTCAGCAGCTCGTCCACCCCGTCCTCCGCGAACTCCGGCTCCACCGCCGAGAACGCGACCCCGAGCGCGGCCTCCGCGTCCATCCGGTGCACGGCCGTCTCGTGGGCCTGCCGACGCGCCCAGAACGCCAGCGGGGAGGGTGCGGCGGTCGGCAGGAACGTCCAGCACTGCACATCGGCCGGCGCCTCGGACAGGGTCCGGACCAGGGCCGCGTGCCCCTCGCGGAACCAGGCCAGCAGCTCCGCCCCGGTCAGCTCCGGCGGGTCGGGGAACCCCACCGGCTCCAGCCGGCCCTCTCCCACGTACGCGGCCGCCCAGCGGTGCACCGAGCCCGTGTGCCGCAGCAGATCGGCCACCCGCCACGGCGGGCAGGTGGGCACGGGGACGTCCATACCGGCCTGCTCGGCCAGATCGGCGAGCAGCTGCCCGTCCCGTTCGAGCGTCTTCACGAAATCCAAGATCTCCATGTCGGGATTCTGCCAGCCACCCCGTGGCCCCGGGTCGGACAATGGACGCATGAACGGGGAACTCTTTCCGCGCGAGCGGACCGTGATCGCCCCCGGCGCCGTGCACGTGCCCGACTGGCTCGGGGACGGCCGGCAGCGGGAGTTGCTGGCCGCCTGCCGCGCATGGGCCCGCCCGCCCGCCGGGCTGCGCACCGTGCACACCCCCGGCGGCGGCACGATGACCGCCCGGCAGGTGTGCCTCGGACTGCACTGGTACCCGTACGGATACGCCCGCACCGTCGTCGATGGCGACGGGGCCCCGGTCAAGCCGATGCCGCCCTGGCTCGCCGAGCTGGGGCGGGAGGCGGTCGCCGCGGCCTACGGGGAGCCCCCGGAGGCGGGGGCGGAGTACGACATCGCCCTGATCAACTTCTACGCCGGCGACTCCCGCATGGGCATGCACCGCGACGCCGAGGAGAAGTCCGGGGCCCCGGTCGTCTCCCTCAGCCTCGGCGACAGCTGCGTCTTCCGCTTCGGGAACACCGCCTCGCGCGGCCGCCCGTACCGCGACGTGGAGCTGCGCAGCGGGGATCTGTTCGTCTTCGGGAACCCGAGCCGACTGGCCTACCACGGGGTGCCGAAGGTCCTGCCGGGCACCGGCCCGCAGGGGCTGGGGCTCACGGGACGGCTGAACATCACGCTCCGGGTCGGCGGCCTCGGGTAAGGGGCGGCGCCCGGCACCGCCCGATCATGCGAGGATCGGGTGCATGAACGGCAACGGGGCCCCGCCGCGGGTGGGGGATGTGACCACGGTGTCCACTGCTACTGCTTCCACGGATTCTGCTTCGATGGGTTCTGCCGCCGCGAGCTCCGCTTCCACGAGGACCAAGCTGGAGCGGGGCCGCGGCGCGCTGGGCCCGGCGCTGGAGCTCGTCCACACCGGCCGCGCCCCGACCAGGGCCGTCCTGACGGCCGAGCTCGGCGTCACCCGCGCCACCGCCGGAGCCGTCGCCGCCGAGCTGGAGGCGCTCGGGCTGATCAGGGTGGACTCCCGGCCCGGCGGCGCGAGCGGCACGCAGGGCCGCGGTGCCGGCGGCGCCCAGGGCCGTCCCTCGCACCGCCTCTCGATCGACGAGAACGGCCCCGTCGCGCTCGCCGCGCAGGTGCACCCGGACGGTTTCCGGGCCGCGCTGGTCGGCCTCGGCGGGCGGATCGTCGCCACCGCCCCCGGCAAGATCACCGTGTCCGCCGACCCGGCGCAGGTGCTCGGCGCGGTGGTGGACGCCGGGGCAGCGCTGCTCGCGGAGACCGGCCGCCGCTGTATCGGGGCGGGGCTCGCGGTGCCGTCGGCGGTCGCGGAGCCGGAGGGCACGGCACTGAACCCGCTGCACCTGGCCTGGCCGCCCGGGTCTCCCGTAAGGGCGGTCTTCGCGCAGTGCGTGAAGGCGGCCGGGATCGACGGCCCGGCCCTGACCGGGAACGACGTGAACCTCGCGGCGCTGGCCGAGCACCGGCACGGCGCGGGGCGCAGCGCGCAGCACCTGCTGTGCGTGGCCACCGGGCACCGCGGCGTGGGTGGCGCCCTGGTGCTGGACGGCCGCCTGCACAGCGGGAGTTCGGGCCTGGCACTGGAGGTGGGCCACCTCACAGTGAACCCGGAGGGCCGGCCCTGCCACTGCGGCGGCCGCGGCTGCCTGGACGTGGAGGCGGACCCGCTGGCCCTCCTCACCGCGGCGGGCCGCACGCCCGGGCCCGAGGTGTCGCTGCTGCAGCAGGCGCGCGACCTGCTGGCCAGCGAATACGCGGAGCCGGCGGTACGGGCGGCCGCCGAGGAGCTGATCGACCGGCTGGGGCTCGGCCTCGCGGGCCTGGTCAACATCCTCAACCCGGACCGGATCATCCTCGGCGGGCTGCACCGGGAACTGCTGCACGCCGACCCGGAACGGCTGCGCGCGGTGGTCGCGGACCGCAGCCTGTGGGGGCGCAGCGGGGGCGTGCCGATCCTGCCGTGCACCCTGGACCACAACAGCCTGGTCGGCGCCGCGGAGCTGGCGTGGCAGCCGGTGCTGGACGACCCGCTGGGCACGTTGGCCTAGGGCGGCCGGACGCGGGTCGCGGGTCGTCCCGGGGGTTCCGGCCGGCTCGGCGGACGGCCTCGCCGGGGTGCGGCGGGCGTCGTCAGCCGGGCCCGGCGCCGACCGAGGCGGCCACCGACAGGCCTGTCGCGACGGCTCCGGGGTCCACGGCGACGAGTGCCGACCGGGCGGGTTCTCGTACGGGCTTCGAACCGATCCGTACCGGGCCCGGCGGAGCCGCCGGCGCGGGGGCCGCCGTGAGCGAGAACCACACCACCTTGCCCGGTCCGTCGGCCTGGTGGCGCGCGCCCCACGCCTCGCTGAGCGCCTCCACGAGCGCGAGCCCGCGCCCGCCGGTCTCCAGCGAGCCCGCCGGCGGCGCGCTCAGCACCGGCAGTCGCGGATCGCTGTCGATGACCGAGACCGTGAGCCGGCCGAGGCGGAGTTCGATCTCGACGGTGCAGGTCTTGTCCGGCTGCGCATGGAGGTGGACGTTGCTCAGCAGTTCCGTCACCCCGAGCGCGGCCCGGTCTATGAGCGGATCGAGCTGCCAGTGGCGCAGCTGCGCCGAAACGATTCTTCGGATCTGTCCGATCCGGCACGGCAAGGCCTGCAGTTCGACGACGCAGTGCCTGCGGGAATGACTGATCACGGCTGCGACTCCCCGACATGAGTGTTACGGGTGCTGCACCCTCAGTAATGCTCCACCAGGGTCACCCACGGTGCCCCACAGTGCAACCGAACGCGATCGAAAGCGATGTGCATGGAAACCCAAAGCGACTGTTTGCGCAGGTGGGGGAGGTACATTGCGAAAGCAGGGGGCGAATAAACGCACGAAGGAGCAGGGCGCATGAGCACCACCGGCACCAGCGGTACCACCGGCACCAGCGGTACGGCTGCCACGACGACCATCGACGTCGACCGCAGCGACGCGGACTACCGCGCCTGGCTCAAGGAGGCCGTCCGCAAGGTCCAGGCCGACGCCAACCGCTCGGCGGACACGCACCTGCTGCGCTTCCCGCTCCCCGAGGCCTGGGGCATCGACCTCTACCTCAAGGACGAGTCCACGCACCCCACGGGCTCCCTCAAGCACCGCCTCGCGCGCTCGCTCTTCCTCTACGCCCTCTGCAACGGCTGGATCCGCCCCGGCCGGCCGGTCATCGAGGCCTCCTCCGGCTCGACCGCCGTCTCCGAGGCGTACTTCGCCAAGCTGATCGGCGTCCCGTTCATCGCCGTCATGCCGCGCACGACCAGCCCGGAGAAGTGCCGCCTGATCGAATTCCACGGCGGCGAATGCCACTTCGTGGACGACTCGATGAAGATGTACGAGGAGTCGGCGCGGCTCGCGGCGCGCACCGGCGGCCACTACATGGATCAGTTCACGTACGCGGAGCGGGCCACCGACTGGCGCGGCAACAACAACATCGCGGAATCGATGTACCAGCAGCTGAAGCTGGAACGTTTCCCCGAACCGGCCTGGATCGTCGCGACCGCCGGCACCGGCGGCACCTCCGCGACCATCGCGCGCTACGTGCACTACATGCAGCACGACACCCGCGTCTGCGTCCCGGACCCGGAGAACTCCTGCTTCTTCGACGGCTGGACCAACAACGACCCGGACGCGAGCAGCGACTGCGGCTCGCGCATCGAGGGCATCGGACGGCCGCGCATGGAGCCGAGCTTCGTGCCGGGCGCCATCGACCGGATGATGAAGGTCCCGGACGCGGCGAGCGTCGCCGCCTGCCGGGCGCTGGAACAGGCCATCGGCCGCAAGGCGGGCGGTTCCACGGGCACCGGCCTGTGGAGCGCCCTGAAGATCGTCTCGGAGATGGTGGCCGAGGGCCGTACGGGCAGCGTCGTCACCCTGCTCTGCGACCCGGGCGACCGCTACCTCGACAAGTACTACTCCGACGACTGGCTGGCGGCGCAGGGCCTCGACATCGCCCCGTACGCGAAGACGCTCGAGACGCTGCTGACCACGGGGGTGTGGCGCGAGCCGTCCGCCTGACGGCGCGTCCTCGCCGGCAAGGGGCGGTCCAAGGCCCGGGCCGTCGTGCCGCGGTCGTCCACTTCGCCGACGGTCCGGCGCTGACGCTGCAGGAGTTTCGTAGGAGGGTCTGGGACTACTGACCGGCGCGCGGTGCGGCCAGGTGGCCGTCCAGGGTGCGGACCGCCGTGTGGAAGGAGCGGCCCAGGCCCGGGCGGAGGGCCTTCAGGGCCAGGCGGAAGGGTGTCGAGCCGTCCGCGGCGAAGGTCCAGCGGATCCGGGTGCCCGAGCCGGTGGGCGTCAGCCGCCATTCCTCCAATAGGGCCCGGACCCCGGGGGCGTTGGTCTCGTCCACCCGGTACGCGTAGCGCTGCTCCGGGTCCGCCGCCATGATGGTCTCCCGGAAGCGCACCCCGCCCGTCAGCTCGATCTCCCGGCCCGCGCCGCCGTGCGTGGGGCGGGCCAGTGTGATCGCCCGGAACCAGCGCGGCCAGCCCTCGACCTCCTCGGCCAGCGCCTGGTACACCGCCTCCGGCGGCGCAGCCGCCTCGGCGGTGAAGGCCAGGCGGACCGAAGCGTCCTCGACGAAGTCCAGCCCCACCGGTCGGAGTCGGCGAGCCATGGCGGTACCTCCTGCTGCTGGGGCGTGGCAGTGTCGCGGCGGGCTGTGCGGGCGTCACGATAGCTGGCTGGCCGTCAGATGTCCGCTCCGGAGGGGATTTTCGCAGCCCGCGGGCGCGCGGCCCTGGCCACGGGCCCCCGCCGCGCGGGATGCTGGAGCCGCGCCGATCACGCCCCGCGAGCGGAGCCCGCAGTGCCGCAGAGCCCCACACCACCGAACCCCGACCCGCATGCCGACCCGGGCTCACGCCCTCGCCCGGGGCCGGCCTCCCGCCCGGAGCCCGGTCCCCGCCCCGCCGCCGGGCCCCTCGCGCTCGAGCTGCTGGTGCACGGAGTCGCCGGGGCCGCGCCCGCCGAGCTGCTCGGCGATCCGCGGACCGTGCGGGTGACCGGGGACTCCACCGCCGCCGTGTTCCGCCGTACCGAGGACGCCGACGCCGAAGCCCACCCCGAGCGGTACGCCGGGCGGCCCGTCCCCGAGGCCTACTGCTGGTCCCGGCTCACCTCCGGCAACGGCGCCCGAGCCCTGTGGCTGCTGCTCCTGCCCTTCATGGTGGCCAACCTCGCCCACTGGGCCCGGCCGGCCGCGCCCGCCGCCGGTCCGGCGCCGCGCGCGGTGCGCTCGTACGGGTTCCTCGTACGGGTGCTCGCGCTCAGCCTGACCGTGCTGCTGATCGCGGCCGCCTGCGAGGTCGCCCTCGACCTGTTCGCCTGGCAGTGCGCCGGCTCCGCCACCTGCACCGCCGACCGCTCCTGGCTCGGCTTCCTCGCCGACGGCGGCTGGTGGGCCCAGCCGGGGCGCCGGCTGGCCCTCGGGGCCCTCGTCCCCGCCGCGCTGACGGGCCTGCTCTGGTTCCTGTCCAACCGCACGTGGAGCGCCTACGAGTCCCAGCCGCCGCCCGCCGGCGCCCCCGACCCGGACACCGCCTCGGACACCGCGCCCGCGCTCGGCCGCCCCGGATTCTGGTACGGGCGCAGGCTCGTGGCCCGGCTGCGGGCCGCGCACACCGCCGCCGGGCTGCTCACGGTGGCCGCGGCCGTCGCCGCCCCCACCCTCCGTCACGACCGCGGGGCGGGCGGGGTCCCCGTACTCGAAGCCCTCGGCTGGGCCCTGGAGGTGCTGCTCGCCGCCGGGGCGCTGACCGTGGCCTGGGTCGTCTGCCGGCGCGGGCGCACCGAGGCCCGGGCCGACCACCGGCTCGACCGGGCCGCCGTCACCCTGCTGCCCGGCGCCGCGCTCGCCCTGCTGGCCGCCGTCCTCGTCCACGCCTGCTGGTCGCGGCCCGGCTGGACCTCCGCCGGGCGGCTCCCCGGCGACTTCGCCTTCGGCGTGCTCATGCTGGGCCAGGGCTGCTGCGCGCTGGCCCTCGCCGCCGTCGCCCGGTACCTGCACCGGCAGGCCCCCGATCCCCGCGCCGCACTGAGCGGCCTCGGCGGGCCCGCCGTCGCCGTGCTCGGCTGCGCCCTCGGCGGGGTGATGTCGGGCGGGGTCGCCCAGCGCGTCGCCGACTGGCTGGACGGCGGGGGTACCCCCGGGATGGCCGGCACGCCGCTGCCCGGGCCGCCCGTGCTGCTGTCCTGGCAGGCCGCCGTCTTACCCCCGCTGCTCCTCGTACTGGCCCTGCTCGCCGCCTGGTTCGCGGTGCGCGGGGCCCGGGCCAGGCGCCGGCTGGCCGCCGGGGTCGCCGCCGAGTACCCGGGAGAGGCCCCCGACCGGGCCCGCAGCCGCCGGATCGCCGGGGCCCGGGCCGCCGCCGCGCTCACCGACTCCGCGCCCTGGTTCGTGGCGGCCGTCTCCGGCATCACCCTGCTGCTCGGCGCGGGCGCGCTCGCCGGCGCCTGGCTCAGCGGAAAGGTCCCGGGCGAGGCCGCCCGCGGGAGCCGCCCGCTGCTGGAGGCCGCCGCCCGCGCCGCCCAGGACACCGGGTCCTGGCTCATCGGCTTCGGCTTCGTCCTCTTCGTCACCTGGGGCCGCCGCGCCTACCGGGATCCCGCCGCCCGCCGCACCATCGGCATCCTGTGGGACGTCGGCACCTTCTGGCCGCGCGCCGCCCACCCCTTCGCGCCGCCCTGCTACGCCGAGCGCGCCGTCCCCGACCTGACCTGGCGGATGACCGGCTGGACCGCCCGCACCGGCGGCCGCCTGGTCATCTCCGGCCACTCCCAGGGCAGCGTGCTCGCCGCGGCGGCCGTCTGGCAGCTGCCGCCGCCCGCCCGCCGCCGGGTCGCCCTGCTCACCTACGGCTCCCCGCTCGGGCGCCTCTACGGGCGCTGGTTCCCGGCCTACTTCGGGCCCGGCCCGCTCGCCGCCCTGCACGGGGAAGTCGATTGCTGGCGCAACCTGTGGCGGGCCACCGACCCCATCGGCGGCCCGGTGCTGCCCGGCACGGCCGAGGGCGTGGACCGCGGGCCGCTCGCCGACCCGGTCGCCTACGGGCGCAGCGCCCGCCACCCGCTGCCCGCGCCCGTCCTCGGCCACTCCGACTACCAGGCCGATCCGGCCTTCGCCGCCGAACGCGACGCCCTCCTGGCCCGGTTGGGCGCCGCCGACCCCGCGCCGGTGCCGTCGCAGCGGCTCAGCAAGGAGCCGGCTGCGCCGGCAGATCCGCCGGGAACAGCAGGGTGAGCTCGTCCGTACTCGGCTCCGACAGCTGAGCCACCCGCCCCGCGTGCCTCTCGACCATCGACTCGAAGGTCTGGCGCGCGGTGCGGCCGTTGCCGAAGGCGGGCCCCTTGGGCAGCTCCGTGAAGTACGCCAGCAGGGCCTCGGAGGTTCCCTCGCCGAGCCGGTACTCGTGCTCCTCCGCCTGCTGCTCCACGATCCGCAGCAGCTCCTCGGGCCCGTAGTCGTGGAAGGTGATGGTCCGTGAGAACCGGGAGGCCACACCGGGGTTGACGGTCAGGAAGCGTTCCATCTCCGCCGTGTACCCGGCGACGATCACCACCACCGCGTCCCGGTGGTCCTCCATCAGCTTCACCAGGGTGTCGATGGCCTCACGCCCGAAGTCCCGGCCCGAGTCCTCCGGAGCCAGCGCATACGCCTCGTCGATGAACAGCACCCCGCCGCGCGCCCGTTCGAAGGCCTCCTGCGTACGGATCGCCGTGGAGCCGATGTGCTCGCCGACCAGGTCCACGCGGGAGACCTCGACCAGGTGGCCGCGCTCCAGCACGCCGAGGGAGGCCAGGATCTCCCCGTACAGCCGGGCGACCGTGGTCTTGCCGGTGCCGGGGGAGCCGGTGAAGACCAGGTGCCGGCGCACCGAGGCGGCCTTGAGGCCCGCCTGTTGCCGCCGCCGGCCCACCTCGATCATGTCGGTGAGTGCGCGCACCTCGCGCTTGACGCTGTCCAGGCCGACCAGCGCGTCGAGCTGGCCCAGCACCGCACCGGACCCGCGGGCGTCGGAGGCCGCCCCGCCCCGATCCTCCGGCAGCCCGGAGGCTCCGGCCTCCGGCGCCGGGGCGGCCTGCCGTGCCTCGGGGCTCCGGGCCGCCGTGACCGTACGGACCCCGGCCTGCGCCCCGGCGGACACACCGCCCGCGGCCGCCTGGGCCGCCGCCCGCGAGCCGGACTCGTCACCCGTGCAGTCCTCGGCGACCGGCCCGTCCTCGGCGAACTCGTACCCACCGCGCGCGCAGCGCTCGGTGTGACAGCGCGCCAGGGTGGTGCGGCAGCCGTCCATGACGTGGAAGCCGAAGCCGGAACTGCCCGTCACCCGGCAGGCCGTGAAGGTGCCGCGGCCGCCCGCCGACACGTAGAACCCGGCCTCGGCGGGGGAGGTGACCGTGCACCGCTCCAGGAGCGGGTCGGCGCCCTTGGTGACGATCACCCCCGTCTGCACGGCGTCGATCGTGCAGTTGGCGAGGGTGCCGCCGCTGCCGTGGTCGCGGAACCAGGCCCCGGTCGCCGCCTCCCGGATCCGGCAGTCGTCGAGCTGCGCGGTGGCCCCGTCGCTCACCGAGACCGCGGTGTTGCGGACCTGGGAGAGATCGCTGTCGACGACGTCGACGCGCGAACCCCGGTCCAGGACGAACAGCGCGTCCGGAACGTCGTGCACCCGGCAGTTCGCGAGCGAGGCCGTGGCCCCGTCGCTGACCCACACCGCCGGATAGTCGCCCGTACTGTCGTGGATCTCGCAGGACTCGGCGTCGACCCTCGTCCCCGGGTCCCACACCGACAGGCCGTTGCGGCCGAAGCGGCGCACCGCGGTGCGGCTGAGCGTGAGGACCGAACGCGACCGCAGGTCGACCGCGTTCTCCGGGATGTCGTGGATGTCACAGCCGGTCAGAGTGAGTACGGCGTCGGTGTCGAGCGTGACACCGTCGGCCGTGGTGCGGTGCACCGCGCAGTCCGTGAGCCGGGCCGCGGCGCGCGCGGCGATCTGCACCCCGGTGCCCTTGATCTCGTACACCTCGCAGCCCAGCGCCTCCAGTCCCGAGCCCTCGCCGGTGACCCCGATGCCGGCGCCCGCGGAGTGGTGGACCCGGCAGCGCTCCAGCCGGGGACGGCCGCCGCCACGCACCGAGATCCCGCTCTGCCCGGCGGCCACGACCTCGCACTCCTCGAACACTCCGCCGCCGCCGTCCAGGACGGAGATACCGACCCCCGTAGGGTTCTCCACCGTGCACCGCCGCACCAGCGGCCGGGCACCGCTGCCGCGCACCTCGATGCCGGCCGCCGACCGGGTGCTCACCCGCAGATCGGTGAGCTCGGGGGAGCCGTCCTCGACGAGCAGCGCGGGGGCCGCCCGGTCCTGGCCCTCCAGGTGCAGGTCCTGGACCACGGCGGAGGCGCGCACGGTCAGCGCGACCCCGTCGAGCGGCGCGATGCGCACCGACCCCAGCCCGCCCTCCGGCCCGCGCAGGGTGACGGCGTGGTTCAGGACCAGGTTCTCCCGGTAGGTGCCGGGGGAGATGGACAGCACGTCCCCGTCGCCCGCGACGGCCAGTGCGGCGGCCAGCGTCGGATACTCACCGGAGCGGCGCCGCCACCGCGAGGCCCCGCCGTGCGTTACCTGGACCGTGCCCTGAGCCATGGTGCTGTCGTGCCCCCACCCTCGTCTTCGCGCTGCCGATGCCCCACCGTAGCGCGCGGGACGCCGGCGGGCCGCCAGGTCAACTGCCCGCGCCCGCCCGGCCCCAGTCCGGCCCGGCCGCCGCCCATGCGCGGTCCAGCCGTATGTACCGCCGGTGCACGAGCCTGCGTACGACCAGCCGGCGGACCGTTTCCACCAGCGCGGCCGCGCCGATCGCCGCTGCCAGGCCCGCCACCCCCGCGTGGAACGCTGCGGCGGAGGGATCGAGCGGCTGCGCCACCAGGCGGCCGTGCGTGTCGGTCCATATCCGGAACCGGTCGCCGGGGCGCGGCGGTTCCTCCGCGGCCGGCACCGTGCCCTCGTGGCTGCTGCCGTCGGGCGCGGTCCACGAGGCCACGATCCTGGTCCGGTACGGGGAGCTCTGCTGCGCCGAGGGATCGGCGGACGCCCTCGCCGCCGACTCGGTGGCCTGCCGGACCACCACCGCCGGAACGAGGTGCCGTTCCTGGCGCTGCTCCACCGCGGCCCGCTGGAGCTGCCCGTCCACCTGCAGTCCCGCCACCCAGCCGATGGCCGGAGCCACCAGCAGCACGCACACCAGCGCGGCGAACGCCACCCACGCTTCGAAGAGATCGGTCGGCCGGCGCAGCGGATTGCGCCGCCAACGCCACACACCCATTGCTGTCCGCACGGTCCGGCACCCCCTTTGCCTCCGTATGCCTGCGCGTCCAAGCCTCTCGCATGCCCCGGGGACGCGCATTCCGGGACGCGCGAGACAAGCGTCACCCGAGCCGGCTCCGCTGGCCCGGCAGGGCGGCCACCCGTCCTGACTGATCCAACGGCCTGGTCGTGGCGGTTGGTTCCAGCCCGGGCGCGGAGCCCCTCGAAGGTGTCATTCCGCTCGTCCCGCTCATCGAGCTCCATGAGCGCATGGAGCTCATGGAGCTCATTCCAGGACGCGGACCTCGTCGCCGACGCGCACCGTGCCCAGCCGCACCGGCACCAGCTGCCGCCCGAAGGCCAGGGACTTGCCGATCCGCCGGTGCCTGGCGAGGCTCACCAGCGGCTCCTTGCCCCGCTTCGCGGTGTGCTGGTCGGTGGTGGTCACGATGCACCGCCCGCATTCCCGTACGCCGCGGAAGACGGCGTCGCCGATCGCGATGCGCCGCCAGCCGTCCTCCGCCCACGCCTCGGCCCCGGAAACCACCACATTCGGGCGGAAACGGTTCATCGGCAGCGGACCCTCGTGCGGATGTTCCCCCTGCGCGATCAGCGAGTTGAGCGCGTCCAGCGAGGCGAGGGTGGTGATCAGCAGCGGATACCCGTCGGCCAGGCTCACCGTCTCGCCCGGCAGCGCGTAGTCCGGATCCACGGGCCGGCGTACGGCCGGATCGTCCAGGTGCACCAGCCGGGCCGGCACGCCGAGGTACGCGCTGAACCAGTCGGCCGCGGCATCCGCCGCGGCCACGGTCTCGACCTTCTTCCCGAACAGGGCGACCGGCTCCGGCCGGCCCGGCTCGGGCACCTCCACGAGCAGCTCCGCCATGCCCGGCGCCGACACCGCGATCCGGCCGCCGCTCAGCGGAAGGGCCGTCGCCAGGGCGAGCCGCGGCTGCTGGCGTTGGGTGATGACCGTGCCCCCGGAGTCCACCAGCGCCCACCGCCGGTCCCCGGACAGACCCCAGGGCTCCACGGCCGCCTCGTCGGGAGCGGCCCCCGCCAGCGATTTGACGGGGTGGACGTGGAGCTCCTGGACATACAGATTCGACATGGGGGCAATCCTCTCAGGAGCCCCCTCCTCCGCCCCAGCGGATAACCGCGCTCGGATCAGTAGCCGCGTCCTTGGTAGGGGCGGCCGTACGGGTCCTCGTACGCGGCGGCCGGCACCGGCGCGGGAGCCGCCATGGGGCGCGGCGCGGCCGGCCGCATGGCCTCGTACCCGGTGGCCGCGGCGACCGGCCGGGGCTGCTGCGGCTGGGGCTGCGGGATGTATCCCGCGCGGGCCGCCACCGGCTGCTGCTGCGGGATGTAGGGGGCCGGTGCGTGCTGGAGCGGCATCGGCTGAGGGGCGGCCTGCTGCGGGTACGGATACCCGTAGCCCGGGGCGTTCTGCTGCTGCGGAACCGCCGCGGGGAGCGCGGGCAGCGCCGAGGCGAGGGCCGGCAGGTACCCGCCGCTCGAATAGCCCGCGCTCGGGGAGTCGTAGGCGGCCGGGACGCGGATCGGGGCGATCTGCGGAGTGCCCCGTTCGGCGACGAGGGAGTCGTAGATGGGGGTGTCCGGGAAAGAGGGCGCGGAGTAGTAACCGCCGCCATAAGTGGAGCGGGGGGAGGTCATGGGACCTAAGTTAAGCCCACGACTTCACCGGGTCCATAGCGAGGTGTCCCGAACACCCCCCTGACCTGCATATTCGCAGGTCAGGGCCACAGCTTTCACTTGGCGTTCACGTGCACGATTCGTCACTTCCACCCCACCTTGTTCGTACTCGTACTCACCGGTTGTGCCGTGCACCGATTTCGTGCTGACGCAGCGTCACACCGCGGTGACCTCGGATGACGCTGTTTCGGGCGGCAGTTCGCCGTTTCAGGCGTCGCTGGGACGGGCATAGGTACGGCCCTTCCACGCCGCTCCGCGGCCCCGGTAGTGCTGGACGGCCGAGTCGACGGTCATCAGGAGGTACAGCAGCGCCGTGAGCGGAAGCAGCGGCGCGAGCGCGGCGGGCTGGCGGTAGTAGCGCAGCATCGGCAGGTAGGTGCCGGCCATCAGCAGCCAGGCCAGGCCGCCGGCCCACGCGAGCGCGGGGCGTCCGGCGGCGAGCCCCGCGAGGAGGGCGGCCGGGGGCACGAGGTAGACGAGCACCAGGCCCGCGACCGTGCCGGCGAGCAGGAGGGGCTGGTGGCGCAATTGGGCGTAGGCGCTGCGCGACACCATCCGCCAGAGGTCGCCGAGCGCCGGGTACGGGCGCACGCTGTCCACCCGTTCCGCCAGCCCGAGCCAGATCCGGCCGCCGGAGCGCTGGACCGCGCGGGCGAGGGAGACGTCGTCGATGACGGCCTGGCGGATGGCGTCGGGGACGCCCGCCCGCACGGCGGTCTCGGTGCGCAGCAGGACGCAGCCGCCGGCGGCGGCCGCGGTGCGGGAGCCGGGGCGGTTGACCCGGCGGAAGGGGTAGAGCTGGGCGAAGAAGTACACGAAGGCGGGAACGACGAGCCGTTCCCAGAGGCTGATGGCGCGCAGGCGCGCCATCTGGGAGACCAGGTCGAGGTCGGCGGAGGTGGCGGCGGCGACGAGCTCGCGGAGGCTGTCGGGCTCGTGCGCGATGTCGGCGTCGGTGAGGAGGAGGTAGTCGGGCTCGGCGGCGTGCGCGGTGCGGGCGAGCGCGATGCCGTGGCGCAGGGCCCAGAGCTTGCCGGTCCAGCCGGGGGCCGGGTCGCCGGGGGAGGTGACGGTGAGGGGGAGGCCGGGGTTCTCGCGGGCGAGGCGCAGGGCGAGGGGGCCGGTGCCGTCGGTACTGCCGTCGTCGACCAGGATCACCTCGGCTTCGCCGGGGTAGTCCTGGGCGATGAGGGAGGGCAGGCTGCGGGGCAGCACCCCGGCCTCGTCCCGGGCCGGGACGACGATCGCGACGGACGGCCAGCGGGCGGGGGCGGTGCGCGGGGGGAGGCGGACGTCGGTGCGCCAGAACATGCCCTGGGCGAGGGTGAGCCAGAGCCAGGCGGCGAGGGAGGCGTAGGCCGCGGCGGCGGCGGTGAGGAGGCCCATGGCGGCAGTGTGCCGGTCCCTGCGGGGCATGTCGCGCACCTCGCCCCTCGGGCCTCGCCGCCCGCCCTGCCTGGAGGGCCGCTCTGGCGCGGCTACAAGACCGGGGCTCCGCCCCGTGCCCCGCGCCTCAATCGCCGGCGGGGCTTGATGGGGTTGCTCCGGTGTGTGGGTGCGGCTGCAGGACCGGGCTCTGCCCCTGTGTCCCGCGCCTCAATCGCCGGCGGGGCTTGATGGGGTTGCTCCGGTGTGTGGGTGCGGCTGCAGGACCGGGCTCTGCCCCTGTGTCCCGCGTCTCGATCGCCGTGGGGCTTGATGGGGTTGCTCCGGTGTGTGGGTGCGGCTGCAGGACCGGGCTCTGCCCCCGTGCCCCGCGTCTCGATCGCCGTGGGGCTTGATGGGGTTGCTCCGGTGTGTGGGTGCGGCTGCAAGACCGGGCTCTGCCCCCGTGCCCCGCGCCTCGATCGCCGGCGGGGCTTGGTGGGCCGCCCCACGGGCCCGTCCCGTGGCGGAACGATTCGCCGGGTCGTCGGGGTCGTCCCCGTCCCGGGGCGGGGGTGTCGACTAAGGTGGGCGGGTGAAGATCGCGCTTATGGACTCCGGAATCGGCCTGCTTGCGGCGGCCGCCGCGATGCGGCGGCTGCGGCCCGACGCCGATCTCGTCGTCTCCTCCGACCCCGACGGCATGCCCTGGGGGCCGCGGACCCCCGCCGACCTCACCGAGCGGGCGCTCGGGGTCGCCCGGGCCGCCGCCGCGCACGAGCCCGACGCGCTCATCGTGGCCTGCAACACCGCCACCGTGCACGCGCTGCCGGCCCTCCGCGCCGCGCTGGAGCCCGGCATCCCGGTCATCGGGACCGTACCGGCGATCAAGCCCGCCGCGGCCGCCGGCGGCCGCATCGCGATCTGGGCCACCCCCGCCACCACCGGCAGCCCCTACCAGCGCGGGCTGATCGACGAGTTCGCCGCCGGGGCCCGCGTCACCGAGGTGCCCTGCCCCGGCCTCGCCGACGCCGTGGAGGCGGCCGACGACGCCGCCGTGGCCGCCGCCGTCGCCGCGGCTGCCGCACTGACCCCGGCCGACGTCACCGACGTGGTGCTCGGCTGCACCCACTACGAGCTGGTCGAGGGCTCCATCCGGGCCGCCCTCGCCGCCCGGAGCCAGGGCGCCGAACCCGTCTACCACGGCTCCGCCGACGCCGTCGCCATCCAGGCGCTGCGCCGCCTCGGCACCGGGCCCGAGCCCGGCCTGCCCGCCACCGGCGGCCTGACCGTCCTGCGCAGCGGCCGTCCGGGCGTGCTCCCCGCCGCCGCCCTCGAGTACGCCGAGGGCCGACTGCTCGCGGCCCAGGGCGCGCCCGTCGCCTGACCGGCGGGGAACGAACTCAACGACGGACGGCTACGGCCGTGCCGCCTGACCGGTGCCGCACATCGCCTGCCCGTACAGCGTCTTCAGCGCGTCGTCGATGGGATGGTGCTGCGGCTTGCCCGAGGAGTCCGGCCCGTTCCACCTCTGGAGGTTGACCGCGACGGACATCTGGCGCTTGCCGTCGGCGCGGGTCAGGGAGATCGTCCCGGCTCCCCAGACGGTGCCGTCGTGGCCCCAGAAGGTGCCGCAACCCTCGACGTCGACCTTGTGCAGGCCGAGGCCGTACTGGATCGTCGATCCGTCCAGGGCGACGACCGGGACCGTGCGCTGCATCTCCGCCAGCGACGACCGGCTGACGATCGCGCCGTCGAGCAGCTTGCCGTAGAAGAGGTTGAGGTCCTCCACGGTCGAGACGAGAGCGGCCCCCGTCCCCGTCCAGGACATGTCGTAGACGCTGTAGTCGCGCGGCGGGTCGAGTGCGCCCCACAGGGCTTCGTACATCCGCGAGTGCGGACCCTTGATGCGCGTCCCGGTCGGGAACCCGGTGTGCCGCAGGCCGGCACGCTCGATCACGTTCCGGGTGATGTAGTCCTCGGCCGGGATACCGGTGACGTGCTCCAAGAGCTCTCCGAGGAGCAGGTAGTTGGTGTTGGAGTACACCCCTGTGGGGCCTCCGGGCTCGCCGGCGGGAGGTGCGCTGAGCCCCAGCTCGATCAGCTCGGCCGGGCGGAACTTCCGGAACCGGTTGTCGTCCAGGCTCTCGGGCGAGGCCGTCCGGAGGGACGGGAAGGCATAGCGGATGTAGTCGGGGATGCCGCTGGTGTTGTTGAGCAGCATCCGCACGGTGATCTTCCTGCCGCGCTCTCCGGGCACCAGCTGCGGCAGGTGGTCACCGATCGGCGCGTCGAGCCGGATCCGGCCCTGCTCGACCTGCTGCATGACCGCGGCGGCGGTGAAGGTCTTGGTGATGCTGCCGACCCGCTGCCGCATGTCGGGGCTGACGGGCCGGCCGGTCGTGACGTCGGCGACCCCGGAAGCGCCGCGCCAGGTCCGGCCGGCATCGCGCACCTCGGCGTACACCCCCGGCATCCCCGCGCGGTGGACACCGTCCAGGGCGGACTTCAGCTCCGCGGGATCGACGCGGGCCGGCGCGGTCCGGCTGCCGCCCGGCGCGGGAGCCGCCGCCACCATGCCCGCACAGGCGATCAGCGAGGCCGCGCTTCCGAGCAGCATCAGTCGGATCTTCATGACGCCCGTCCTTTCGTGATCAGTGAGTTCAACGGGAACGAGTTCAACGGCAACGAGTTCAACGGGAACGAGTTCAACGGGTTCACCCGGCCAGAGCGCGGCGCAGAACGGCGCCGAGCTCGGCGTTCTGCCGCTGCGAGACGTCGGCGAAGAGCAGCGCCTGCGATCCGTGGAAGGTGCCCGCCCACTGGTGGAGCTCGACGGACACGCCCGCCCGCATCAGGCGCAGGGCGTACGCGATCCCCTCGTCGCGGTTCGGGCAGAACTCCGCGGTGGCGATGTAGGCGGGAGGCAGCCGGGACAGGTCGGCGGCGCGCGCGGGAGCGGCGTACGGGGTGGCGGCCCGGGAGCCCAGGTAGTGCCGCCAGGCCGCCGCGAGCTTGTCGCGGTCGAACCAGGGCGTGTCGGTGAAGTTCCGCGCCGACCACGTGTCCTGGCGGTCGTCGAGTCCCGGCTGGTTGAGCAGCTGGAAGCGGATCGGCGGGCCCTGCTCGTCGCGCGCCCGCAACGCCACCGCGGCCGCGAGCCCGCCGCCGGCGCTGTGGCCTCCGACCGCGATCCGCGCCGGGTCGATGCCGAGGTCGGCCGCGTGCCCGGCTGTCCAGTTCAGTACGGCGTAGGCGTCGTCCAGGGCGGCCGGGAAGGGGTGCTCGGGCGCCAGCCGGTAGCCCACCGAGATCACCGTCGCCCCGGACAGGGAAGCGACCCGGGCGGCCCACGGGTGCTCGGTGTCCAGGTCACCGAAGACCCCGCCGCCGCCGTGCAGCCAGACGACGGCGCCTTGTGCCCGGTGCGGCCGGTAGACCCGGACCGGCACGTCCGGATCGGCGGCCACGGTGTGGTCCTCGACCTCCATGTCCGAGGTGTCCGGCGCGGGCGCCGCGGCCGCATGCTCGGCGAAGTCCTTGCGTGCGGTGACCGGGTCGTTCATGTCGAGTTGCGGCAGGAACGGGATGAACGCTTCGAGTTCGGGGTCCATGACGGCCATCCTCATGGCCGTCGACCGGCGGGTCACCCGCCATCCGTCGCGCATCCCGCCCCGATCACGCACCGATCGGCGCAGCCGTCTCCTTCTATCCTTCTGCCATGGAGGCACTGGCCGTTCGGCTGTCGGGACTGGATCCGTACGTCGACGGGGCGATGCGCATCGTCGCGTTCTACGACACGCTGATGCGCCGGCGGGTGGACCTTCCGGCGCTCGCCCGGGCCTCGGCGGGCCTGGCCGAGTGCGTGGCCGGGATCCGGCTCCACGGCACGGGCCGGGCGATCCGCGTCTCGTCCGACGGCGGGCAGGCGTCCGCCCCTCCGGGACCCGCGTCCACCTCGGTGCCGATCACGCTCGACGAGGAGGAGATCGGCAGGGTGTGGCTGGAGCGGCCCGGCCCGCCGAATCCGCTCGACGACGTGCTCCTCGACCGGCTCGCCATCGCCGCCGCGGCCGTCGCCGAGCGGTACGGGCCGGCCCGCACGACCATGGCCGACCCCGCCCTCATCGAACTGGCGATCAGCGCCGACACCGACGACGCGGCGAGGGCCCGGGCCCTGCGCCTCCTGGGCTTCGCCGCCGAACTGCCCCTCCAGGTCGTGGCCGTACGCGCGCCGCTGCCGCTCCCGCTGGACCGGATCGGCGGGCTGGTCTGCCCGGCCCGCCCGGTGAAGGCGGCGCCGCTCGCCGACGTCGGCGTCATCCTGGCCACCACCGTGGACGCGGCCCGCTTCCCGGCCGGTGTGCGCGCCGGCGTCGGCGCCGCGGACAGCCCCGACCGGTCCTGGCGGGAGGCGCGTACCGCGCTCCGCTTCACGACCCCGCGCGAACCCGTCCTCAGGCACGCCGACTTGGGGGCGCTGGCGCTCCTGGCCGAGGTGCCGCCGGACGCGGCGCGGGGGAACGCCGACGTGGCCGCCATCGCGCGCGTCGCGGCCAACCCGGAAGACCTGGAGACGCTGGCCACCTACTGCGCCACCGGCTCCCTGCGCCGGGCCGCGGACCAACTCCACCTGCACCACAGCAGCATCGCCCGCCGCCTCGAACAGATCGCGAAGGCCCTGGACATCGAGCTCACCGAGCCGATGGGGCTGACGCGGGCCAGGATCGCACTCACGGCTTGGCGACTCCTCGAGAGCTGAGGAGCACCGGCCCGGCCGCGGGCCGTTCCCCGCCGCTGCGCCGAGGACGCGTCACTTCTCCCCGGGTGATACGGACGCCAGCAGGTCGGAGGTGAAGCGGTCGAGGTCGTCCAGGCCCGCCGCGGCCAGGGTGGCCGGGGCGCCCGCCAGGAGGTGGGGGATCGCGCCGTGCAGGGCGAGGGTGAGGGCGCGGGCCTGCTCCGGGCCGGCCGGCAGGCCCGCCGAGCGCAGCAGGTGCGCGTGCGCCGCGAAGTCCGACGCCGCGATCGGGTCCAGGAGGGCGGCCAGCCAGGGCCGTCGCGTCGCCTCGGTCTGGAGCTCCAGATAGGCGAGGACGCGCGGCCGGCCGGCCCCGGCCACGTTCCGCAGCAGTTCGGCGAGCAGCGCAGCCAGTTGACGCGCGTCGGCGGGCCCGGGCCCGGCTCCCGCCAGGGTGTCGGCGAGCGCCCGGTACTGCTCCAGGCAGCGCTCGGCCACCGCCCGCAGGAGCGCGTCCCGGGTCGGGAAGTAGTTCTTGGCCGTGCCGGTCGGCACGTCGGCGGCCGCGTCGACGGCGCGGTGCGTCAGCCCGCGCCCACCGGTCTCCGCCAGTACGACGATGGCCGCGTCCCGCAGCCGGTCCCTCCGGTCCTGATTCACGTTGCCAGCTTAACCACATCCGTGGTACCACAGATGTAGTACCACGGATGTGGTGGCATGGTGACCGTGAGGGGTGGGGCATGCGCAGTCAGGGAGAGGCCGTCGTGGTCGGGGCAGGAGTCGGCGGGCTCGCCACCGCCATCGGGCTGCGCCGTGCGGGCTGGGCGGTGACGGTGCTCGAGCGCCGCGCCGAGCTCGAGCGGTACGGAACCGCCTTCGGGATCCACCCCACCGCCCAGGCCGCGCTCGACCGGCTCGGCCTCGGCGACGCGCTGCGGGCGCGGGCGGTCCCGTACCGCGACGCGCGGATCCGGCGTCCCGACGGCAAGGTGCTGGCCGCCCTCCCGCTCGAACGGATCGAGCGCAAGGCCGGCCGCCCCGAACTGCTCGTCTCCCGCCCCTACTTGATCGACGCGCTGCACGCCGAACTGGACCGGCTCGGCGGCGTGGAGATCTCCTACGGCCGGCCGCTCACCGACGCGGCCGGTATCCGGGCCGACCTCCTCGTCGGCGCCGACGGCATCAACAGCACAGTCCGCACCGCGCACTTCGGCCGGAACAGCGGCCCGCGCCCCCTCGGCACGGTCGCCTGGATCGGCATCGCCGGCTTCGAGACCGGGGTGTACGGCGAGACCTGGGGCAGGGGCCGCTTCTTCGGAATGACCCCCGTCGAGCCCGGCCGCACCAACTGGTACGCCACCGTCCCCGAGGCCACCACGGCCCGGGAAGTGCGCGACGCCTTCGCCGGCTGGCACGACCCCATCCCGCGCGTCCTGGCCGAGACCGATCCCGCCACCTGGATCCGGTACGAGATGCGCCACCTCCACCCCGCGCTGCCCGCCTTCGTCGCCGACGGCCGGATCGCCCTCGTCGGCGACGCCGCCCACGCCATGACCCCCAACCTTGGCCAAGGGGCCTGCACCGCCCTGCTCGACGCGGAGGCGCTGACCCGCGCCGTCTCGGCCGTCGGAGCGGCCGGGCTGCCCGCCGCCCTGCGCGCGTACGACGCCGAGCGCCGCCGCAGCGCCCAGCGCGTCGCCTTCGGCTCCCGGAGCCTGCACCGTTTCATGACCGTACGCCGCCCCGGCCTGCGCGACGCCCTGGTCAGCCTGCTGCCCCGCT
This sequence comes from Streptomyces sp. NPDC057010, assembly GCF_042673805.1. Classification (NCBI taxonomy): domain Bacteria; kingdom Bacillati; phylum Actinomycetota; class Actinomycetes; order Kitasatosporales; family Streptomycetaceae; genus Streptomyces; species Streptomyces sp. NPDC057010. The sequence goes on from NZ_JBHUSC010000027.1 coordinate 59,916, forward strand.
GAGCGGGGGCAGCCGCCGCCCGTCCGCCGCCGCGCTGGACCGAGTGGGCGAGAGGCGGTGGCGCGCATGCGGAACGTGAGTACGCTGCTACACATGAAGGGTCACCCGCCGGGCCCGTTCTGGACGGGCCGGGCCTCCAACCGTGCGCAGTGGCTGCTCGCCGCGGCCGGTGCGGCCTGTCTCGCGCTCGGCATCGAACTCGCCGTCGACAACGCCTGGACCACCGGCATCGTCCCGCTGCTCATGTCGGTGATCGGCTGCCTCGCCGTGGGGCTGCTCATCCTCTACGGCACGCTCGCCTTCGTGCACGTCGCCGTCACCGTGGACTCCGAGGTCCTGGAAGTCCGCTGCGGCCACATCGGGGTGCCGCGCCGCAGGATCCGGCTCGCCGAGGTGACGTCCGCCGAGTTCATCCCCCGCATCACCCCGCAGCAGTGGGGCGGCTGGGGCTACCGCTGGCGCCCCGAGAAGGGCACTGCGGTCATCGTCCGCCGCGGCGAGGGACTGGAACTGAGACTCGGCGACGGAAAGCTCTTCACCGTGACCGTCGACGACGCGGAGAACGGCGTCCGGGTCATCCGCACCCACCTCCGGGCCCTCGCCCGCTAGGGCCTTACCGGCCCTTGGTGCCGGAGAACGTACACTCCGCCAGATGAGCAGCAGTGTCACCCGCGCGGCCCGGAACGAACCCTCGGACTCCGCCGACGGAGCCCGGTCCGAAACCGCGGCGCCGCCCGCCTCCACCCTCAAGCGGAAGGGCGCCGGGGCGGTCCGCGCCCTGTCGGCGGCCCTCGCCGGGGTGCTGCTCTACATCGGCTTCCCGCCCCGCCCCCTGTGGTGGCTGGCCCCCCTCGCCCTCGCCCTGCTGGCCGGCTGCCTCCACGGCCGCCGCGCCCGGGCCGGCTTCGGCCTCGGATTCCTCGCAGGCCTCGGCTTCCTGCTGCCGCTGCTCGTCTGGACCGGCGAGGAGGTCGGCCCGGTGCCGTGGCTGGCGCTGGCCGCCGTCGAAGCCCTCTTCATCGGGCTCACCGGCCTCGGCATCGCCCTCGTCAGCCGCCTCCGCGCCTGGCCGCTGTTCGCCGCCGCCGTCTGGGTCGCGGGCGAGGCGCTGCGCGCCCGGGCCCCGTTCGGCGGCTTCCCCTGGGGCAAGCTCGCCTTCGGCCAGGCCGACGGCGTCTTCACCCCGCTCGCCGCGCTCGGCGGCACCCCGCTGCTCTCCTTCGCCGTGGCCCTGTGCGGATTCGGCCTCTACGAAGCCGTGCGCACCGCCCGCGCATACCCCCGCCGCGCCACCGCCGCCCTGGCCGCCCTCACCGTCGCCGCCCCGATCGGCGCGGGCCTGGCCGCCCGGCCGCTCGTCTCCGACACGGCGCAGGACGGCACCGTCGTCGCCGCCGTCATCCAGGGCAACGTGCCGAGGCTCGGCCTCGACTTCAACTCCCAGCGCCGCCAGGTCCTGGACAACCACGCCAACCGGACCATCCAGCTCGCCGAGGACGTCAAGGCCGGCCGCGCCCCGAAGCCCGACTTCGTCGTCTGGCCGGAGAACTCCTCCGACCTCGACCCGTACTCCGAACCCGACGCCTACGCCGTCATCGACAAGGCCGTCAAGGCCATCGGCGTGCCCGTGGCCATCGGCGCCGTCGTCGCCCCGGATACCGGCCCGCTGCGCAACACCATGATCCTCTGGGACCCGGTGTCCGGCCCCACCGCGACCTACGACAAGCGCAAGATCCAGCCCTTCGGCGAGCGCATCCCGATGCGCTCCTTCGTCCGGCTCTTCAGCGCCGACGTGGACCGCGTGCGCCGCGACTTCGGCCCCGGCAAGGAACCGGGCGTCTTCGACATGGCCGGCAGCCGCGTCGGCATGGTCACCTGCTTCGAGGCCGCCTTCGACGACGCCGTCCGCTCCACCGTCCAGGGCGGCGCCCAGGTGATCGCCGTCCCCAGCAACAACGCCACCTTCGGCCGGACGCAGATGACCTACCAGCAGCTCGCCATGGACCGCATCCGCGCCGTCGAGCACAGCCGGACCGTCCTCGTCCCCGTCACCAGCGGGGTCAGCGCCGTCATCCGGCCCGACGGGCGGATCGTGCGGCAGACGGAGATGTTCACCGCGGACGCGCTGGTCACCGAGATCCCGCTGCGCTCCACCGAGACCCCGGCCACCCGCTTCGGACCGCTCCCGGAGTACGCGCTGCTGCTCGTCGCCGCCGGCGGACTCGGCTGGATCCTGACACGCCGGATCCGCGCCCGACGGACCGGCTGAGGCCCGGCCGCCGCCCCGGTCTCGTAGGGTCTGGGGATGACCACTCCCGAATTCATCCTCGACATCCGGGCGACCGCCGGGAACCGGCTGCTCCTGCTTCCCGGCGTCACCGCGGTCGTGTTCGACGACCTGGGCCGGGTACTGCTCGGCCGCCGCGCCGACAACGGCCAGTGGGCGCTGGTGGGCGGCATCCCCGAACCGGGGGAGCAGCCCGCGCTGACCGCCGTGCGCGAGGTGTACGAGGAGACGGCGGTGCGGTGCGTACCCGAACGCGTGGTCCTCGTCCAGATGCTCGAGCCGATGACCTACCCGAACGGCGACGTCTGCCAGTTCCAGGACATCACCTTCCGCTGCCGGGCGACCGGCGGCGAGGCGCGGGTGAACGACAGCGAGTCGGTCGAGGTCGCCTGGTTCGCGGTGGACGCGCTGCCGCCGCTGGACCCGTTCTCCCTGGACCGCATCGACCGGGCCCTGCGCGACGAGCCCACCTGGTTCGAAACCCCCGCCGAGCTCATGGGGTAGGGCCCCGGCCGCCCCCGTGCGCCGTCCCGCTGCCCGGCCCGCCCTGCGGACTGACTGTAAGCGCCATGTAAGGTTCCGCAGACCTGAAGGCGGTAATCGGACAGTCGTACGTTCAAGGGGCGGTCGGGGAATGAGAGAGCGCGTTTCAGTCGGGGATCCGCAGCCGTCCGGCCGCACGGGTCCCGGATCTCCCGCTCCCCGCCTGGCGGTCCTCGACGGCGTGCGGGTGCTCGCGGCGCTCGCCGTGCTCTTCTACCACTACGTGGTCCTCGCGAGCGCCTGGGGCGGGGCGACGGCGGAGGTCTTCCCGACCGCCCACAGGTTCGCCGTCTACGGCTGGCTGGGCGTCGAGATCTTCTTCTTGGTCAGCGGCTTCGTCATATGCATGAGCACCTGGGGACGCACCCTCGGCGACTTCGCCGTGTCCCGCGTCTCCCGGCTCTTCCCCGCCTACTGGGTGGCCGCGGCCTTCACCTCGCTCGTGCTGTTCGCCTCGCCCGAGGTGCGGCAGATCAAGAAGTACACCGACGTCGTCGTGAACCTGTCGATGCTCCAGGGCGGCCTCGGGGTCCCGCACATCGACGACGCGTACTGGACCCTCTTTGTCGAGCTCAAGTTCTACGTCCTGTTCGCCCTCGTCGTCATGTGCGGGGTCACCTACCGCAACTGCGTCCTGTTCTGCGGGCTGTGGACCCTCGCCGGAGTGGTGGCCCCCACCGCCGACAGCGGCGTGCTGTCCTTCTTCGCGGTACCGTCCGCGTCCCCGTACTTCATCGCCGGCATCGCCTTCCACCTGATGCGCCGCTTCCGGCCGAACGCCGTCCTGTGGGTCATCGTCGGCGTGCAGTTCCTCCTCGCGCAGCACTACGTGACCGACCGCATGGTCTCCAACCTCGGCCGCGGCGTCACCGCGCAGACGCCGTCCTGGCCCGCCCACGTGATCATCCTGCTCGGCTTCATCCTCATGGCGGCCCTCGCGCTCGGTGCCCTCGACGGCATCCGCTGGCGCTGGCTCCCGCACGCCGGAGCGGTCACCTACCCGCTCTACCTGATCCACATGATGGCCGGGCTCACCGTCATCCACCACTTCCGCCACCAGGTGGCGCCCGTCCCGCTGGCCCTCGGCGTGACCGCCGGCATGCTGGTCCTCGCCTGGCTCATCCACCGGCTGGTCGAGCGTCCGCTGGGCCGCGCACTGAACGCCAGCCTGCGCCGCGGACTGCAGGACATCCGGCTGGCGACCCCGGGCCGGCCCGGGCTCGAACGGCTGCCCGCGCAGCCCGCCGCGCCCGAGGCGGAGCGCATCCCCGCCGCCCGCTAGGCGGTCAGTCGGCCACGGACGCCTCCCGGTAGAGCTCCACCGCCTGGTCGCCCATCACCGCGCTGTACGAGACCTCCGGAACAGTCCCGCCGCCCTCGTAGCCGCCGAGCACCCCCGCCAGCGCGCCGTCGACCAGCCACGGACTGCCGCTGGTGCCGCCGCTGAGGTCCGGGCAGTCGATCCGGCGCTGGGTCCCGGAGAGCAGCGAGGTGGTGTTCGCGCAGCGCAGCGGGGTCTGGGTCGTGCGCGGGTAGCCGATCACGGTCACCGTGGCGTCGGCCGGCTGCTCCGCGGCCACCGGGAAGCCGCCCACGAGATCCTCGACCGCCCCGCTCCGCCCGCCGTCCACCGGGGCCACCGTAGCGAAGGCGATGTCGGCGTCCGGGTCCTCGCCTTCCCGCCAGCCCGGGGCCACGTACACACCGGTGAGCTTCCAGACGCCGTACGGGGCCTCGCCGTCCCGGTAGCCCGGCGCGAAGACCGTGGTGTCCGGGTCGCCCACGCAGTGCGCGGCGGTGGCGATCACGTCGTGGCCGTCGCTGCGCACCACGGCGGCGGTACAGAAGTGCCCGCCGTCCAGCCCGCCCGAGAACAGGGCGCCCACCCGGTCCGTCGCGGCGGTCGGCGGGGCCTGCGCGGTGACGCCGAGCGGCGGCTCGGCGAGGGCGTCGGGCACGTCCACGCTCAGCAGCGCGGCCATGGCCGCCAGGGCGAGGAGGATCCGTGACGCCCGCCGGGCACGAGCGCGGGAGCGGCCGGTCTGGGGGTGGGTGCGGTGGATCATGAGCCGAGCCTGCCCCGCGAACCTATGCCCGGAGCCCGTAATTCCGTATGAATCCGCTGTGAATCCGGTGGTCCAGGTGTGAAATCCGGACGGGACGGGGGCCCAGCCCTCCGCTACTGCGGGCCGCGCCGTTCGTAGACCGTCACCCGGCGGCCCCGGACCTGCCGGTCCTCCACCACCGTGAACCGCTCCCGCAGCACCGCCGCCTTCGCCTTGTCCCGCGCCGCCGAGGGCGCCTTCGCCACCTGCGCCGAGTCCGTCACCAGCAGCACCCGCCGCTGTGCCAGCAGGGCCGCCCGGATCCGCGCCGGGTCCGCCTCCTCGCCCTTGAGGGTGGCCGAGGCCACCGGGGTCTCGGCCAGCGCCACGTCCGCCAGGCCCGTGAAGGCGCCGGGCGAGACCAGTGCGGTGTCCCGCCGCGCGGCCGGAACGAACAGCACCGCGTCCCCGTCCCGCTTCAGCCGTGTCACCTCGCCGGCCACCGACAGGACGTCGTCGACCCGGCTCGCAGGCGCCCGCTTGCCCAGCTCCACCGGCAGCAGCGCCAGCACCGACACCCCGACCACGCCCGGCACCAGCAGGCCCGACGCCCTCGGGAACCGGGGCGCGAGGGCCCGTACGGCAGCGCCCAGGGCCGCGCCGATCAGCAGCGCCAGACCCAGCATGGAGAACAGCACGTACCGGTCGAGGAACATCGGCTGCACCAGCGAGATCCCGATCAGCCCCAGCTGCGGAACCACCAGCAACGGCAGCCCGACGGCGGCCGCGGACAGCCGCCGCCCTACCGGGCGCCCCGCCCGTGCGCAGAGCCCGCCGATGGCGAACAGGATCCCCGGGCCGATCAGCATGTGCCAGGTCAGCGGCGGTATCCACGACACCTGGTCGGACTGGGTGCGGCTGAACAGGATCAGCGGCAGCGCCCCCGCCACCGCGCCCGCGCCGTACGCCGCCCACCGCAGCCACACCCCGCGCCCGGCCCGCACCCACCACAGGGTCGCCGCGTGGGCGGGCAGGACCAGCAGCGACAGCCAGTTCAGCAGGGCGCACACCAGCACGGTGGTCCCGTACGCGGTCCAGCGCGGCCAGGCCCGCCGCCCGGGCCGGTCCTCCCCGAGGAGGGACACCAGCAGCAGCGTCGACAGCCCGGCCCCGGCCGCGACCAGCGCGTACGGCCGGCCCTCCTGGAGGTAGAACTGCACGGCCGGCAGCAGCCCGAGGGCCAGCCCGCCTCCGAGCCCCGCCCAGAACCCCGCCAGGCGCCGCCCGATCACCGCCACGCACGCCGCCGCGGCGGCGACCGCGAGCACGGACGGCAGCCTCAGGGTCGTGGTACTCGCGCCGAACACCTCGAAGAGGCCGTGCATCAGCAGGTAGTACAGCCCGTGCACGGCGTCGACGTTGCCGAGCATGCGCCAGATCTCGCCCGCCGAGCGCCCGGCCACCTGCCAGGTCGCCGCCTCGTCACGCCACACGCTGTCCTGCCGGGAGAGCCCCCACACGCCGAGCGCCAGGGTCCACAGGACCGGGACCGGCCACACGGGAGGGAGCCGCCGGGAGCCGGGTATGCCGTCGGATATGTCGGAAGTCATGAAGCTGCGCTGGTCCTCGGGGCGGGGCGTGGGCGGAAGACACCAGTCTATGGACGACACGGACGGTTTCCGGACCCCGTGTTGTGCAGTGCGGAACGTGATCGCCGAGCCCGCCCGCCCCTAGCCTCGCCGCAGGAGCACGAACGAGGGGCGGTACCCGGTGAACTGGCTCATCCACGACTACCGCGAGAGCGATCTCGCCGCAGTGGTGCATCTGATCGACACGACGGCCGAGCTCGGCCAGGAGTCCGTCTTCTCGCTCGCCGAGTGCATCAGCGCCCTGACCGACCGGCAGCCCTGCGTGGTCGCCGTCCACCAGGGCGTCCCGATCGGCGCGGCCCTCGCCTGCGTCACCGGCGAGCGGGCCTGGGTGATGCGCATCGCGATCGCCTCCGGCTGGCGCGGCCGCGGACTCGCCAGCGCCCTGCTCGTCGAGCTGGAGCGGCGCCTCATCGCCGCCCGCGTCGGGCGGATCGCGTACGTGCTGCCCGAGGAGGACCTCCTCGGCGAGGGCCTGCTCAACGCCGGCTACACGCGCCAGCCCGCCGTCGCCTACTTCGAGAAGACCGAGCCGCTGCACGGACCGGCGGCCGGGCTCCTCGCCGACCTCGGCGGCAGGTTCCTGCAGGGCGACCTGTGGACCAAGGTCGCCGGCATGGAGAAGGAGAAGGACCTCATCGAACGGCGCGTGGTGCTGCCGCTCGCCGAGCCCGAACGCGCCGCCTCCCACGGGGTGCGGCCCCCGCGCGCCATCACCCTCTTCGGCCCGCCCGGCACCGGCAAGACCACCTTCGCCCGCGCCATCGCCTCGCGCCTCGGCTGGCCCTTCGTGGAACTGCTGCCCTCCCGCCTCGCCGACGAGGGCAACCTGGCGGCCGCCCTGCGCGACGCCTTCGCCCGGATCGCCGAGCTGGAGCGGGTGCTCGTCTTCATCGACGAGGTCGAGGAGATCGCGCCCGTACGCACCGAGCCCGCGCAGCCCGGCGGGATCCACGGGGTGACGAACGAGCTGCTCAAGCTGATACCCGGCTTCCGGGAGGGCGACGAACGGCTGCTGGTCTGCGCGACCAACTCCATCCGCTCCCTCGACCCGGCCTTCCTGCGCCCCGGCCGCTTCGACTACCTGATCCCGATCGGCACCCCGGACGCCGGGGCCCGCGCCGCGATCTGGTCCCGCTACACGGCGGGGCGCGCGGACGTGGACGTGGCGGCGCTGGTGGCGGCGACCGAGCTGTTCACTCCGGCCGACATCGAGCACGCGGCGCGGATCGCGGCGCAGGTCTCCTTCGAGCGGGACCTGGAGGCGGTGGGCGCGCGGGGCGCGGCGGCCGGGCAGCTCGGCGCGACCACGCAGGACTACCTGGCGGCGGCCCGGCAGTGCCGGCCGACGGTGACCCCGGCGATGACGGGGGAGTTCGAGGCGGACATCACGGCCCACGCCCGGTTCTGAGCTCCGTCCCCCGGTTGCGGCGGGGGACGGGATGACGCAAAACGGCCCGCAGCCACTCCCCAAAGCGGCTGCGGGCCTCCCGCGCGGACTTGTGGTCGGGCGGGACGGCCACGTTCCGCGGGGGTGTATCGCCGGCCGGAACGTGGCGCGCAGGGGTGCCGGAGGTCGTCCGCAGAGCCCTCTTCAACACCAAGCCGAGTCAACCAGGGAGCGTGGCGGCCGCGCTTCGGCCGGACGGCCACGGCCTCCCCGGCCGTAAGGACGGCCGTTCGGGACCATCATCGGACCGAACGGCCGAGTGGGGCGCCGTCCGGTCACGGGCTTTGTCATCTCCGGGCGCCGCCCGGGCGGCAGCCCGCCGGTCCGGCTAGCGGGAACAGCGGTACGTGAACTCCGCCGCGGCGGTGCGCGGACCCGGCGACAGCAGTTCGAGCTCCGCCTTCGCGGCGTAGGTCCCCGAGCCCTGGAAGGTCCACAGGAGGTGCAGCCGGGCCTCCCGCTGCCCGCTCGGCACCCGCTCCGTCAGCTGCCCGGACCGCGTGCCGTCGCTGCGGAGCCAGCGGTAGGTGAGGGTTCCCGGGCGCCCGTTGGTCCGTACGACGGCGACCACGTCCGCCGCCGCATCGCAGGCCGGGCCCTGTGGATCGGCGGTCACGACCACGTCGCGCACCTCCAGGGCGGGCCCGAACCGCTGCCACCCCAGGTAGGCGAGGACCGCCAGCAGCACCACCGCGGCGAGCGCGTACCGCCGCAGGCCGGCGCCCCGCCGCCGCCGTGCGGGCGGGGCGGCGACGGTCAGGGGGAACGGCGCGGGCATGGCCGCCGTGACCCCCGGACCGAACCGGAGCACCGAGCCCTCGACCCGGTCGGGAGCGGCGTCCGCCGGCTGCGGGGGCCCGCTGAACCAGTGGCTGCCGAGGACGGTGGCGCTGTAGTCGTCGTCCTGCGGGGCGCGCGGATCGCTCATCGGGGTGGCTCCTGACAGCGCAGCAGGTACTGGGAGTCGGACGCGGACTGGTTCCCGGCCGCGGGCTTGGTGGTGACCCGGACACCGCCGTAGCAGCCGCCGCTCCGGTTGAAGGTGTGGCTCAGGACCTTCGAGGCCGACGAGCCGGCCGGCACGGTGAAGGTCTCCGTTCCGGTGGACACCGAGAACGCGCCCTGCGTCCAGTCCTGGTACCACTGCACGACGACCGTGACCGTCCCGGTGCCCTCGGAGGCGAGGCTGACGGTCGCGTCCGCCCGGTAGACGCCGGGTTTGAGCGCGACGTCGACCTTCGTGACCTTCAGCGTCGGGGTCGGGGTCGGAGTGGGGGTGGGCGTCGGCTTCGTCGACCAGCTCACCGTCGGAGTCGGCATCGTGGTCGGGCTGTACGAGGGCGACGGCGAGGCCGACGCGGACGGGCTCGGGGACGCCGATGGGGACGGAGACGGGGATGCGGAGGGCGAAGCGGACGCGGAGGGAACAGGCGTCAGGGAACCCGGACCGGGCGGGGCCGCGCTCGTCGTGGCGAACGCGCTCACCGCCGAGGCCCCGCCGGGGGTTCCGCCGATCGCGTCCGTCGTGAGTACCAGAACCGCCCCCAGCACCAGGGCCACCCCCGTCGCGAGCCAGCCCCGCCGGCCAGGGGCCCAGCCCGAGCCGCTGCTCAGCGTGGTGGTCGCCAGCGCCGTGGTGCCCTCCACGGGCGGGCTCGCGGAGGGGAACAGCAGCGGCAGCAGCGCGGCGAGCGCCGCCAGTTTGCGCTGGCCGCGCTCCTCCCACTCGGGCCCGTACGCCGCGAGCGCCACCTGCTCCAGCTCCGCCACGAACGCCTCGGCGTTCTCCGGCCGCTGCTCGGGCACCTTGGCCAGTCCCCGCCTGATCAGCGGGCGCACGGGCTCCGGGGCCTCGGTCTCCGGCACCGGCGCCTCGATGTGCTGGACGGCGAGCTCGGCGAAGTTCTCCCCGTCGAAGGGCTTGCGCCCGGTGAGGCACTCGAAGAAGGTCGCCGTCGCCGCGTACACGTCGGCCGAGGGCGAGGCCGGCCGGCCCTGCCACTGCTCGGGCGCCATGTAGGCGGGGGTCCCGGCGACGCCGGGCGTGGTCCCGCGGCCCGCCGCGATCCCGAAGTCCACCAGCTTCGACGAGCCGTCCGCCGCGACCAGCACATTCTCCGGCTTGTAGTCCCGGTGGACGACGCCCGCCCGGTGCGCCGCCGCCAGCCCCAGCAGGGAGCCCTTCAGCACGACCAGCGCGGCCTCGGCGTCCGCCCGCCCGGCCTGCTTCAGCAGCGCGCGCAGGGAGATGCCGTCCACCAGCTCCATCACGATGGCCGCGCCGCCGGGCGCCTCCACGTACTCGTACAGCCCGACCACGTACGGGGACCGCAGCCCGCCCAGCAGGCGGGCCTCGGCCCGGAACTCCCGTACGAAGGCGGGGTCCTCGCGCATCCGGTCGCTGAGGTACTTCACCGCGACCGCCGTGCCCGTACCGTCGTGGACGGCGAGCACCACGCGGCCGCTGCCGCCCGAGCCCAGCTCGCGGATCTCCGTGTATCCGGGGACCGCCCACGCGTTCGTCATCGTTCCCGCCCCCCTGCCTGCCGTGGCGCCACTGCGTCCCTGGGGACGTGGTTTCCGCCACGGCCGGTTCCCAACCGTGCGGGGTGACGGCGGGGGCTCAGGCCGCGGCGGACACCGCGCCGATCATGGCGTGCAGCCGGTCGGCGGCCGCCCGTCCGAAATCAGGGTCGTTGATGTGGGTGTCGTAGTCGTAGAGCCGTGCGGCGCTGCCCCGCAAGCCCTCGCGCAGTGCGGAGAACAGGGCCAGGTCCGCGTCGGGGTCATGGTAGGGCCCGCCCGGCGCGCCGAGCGTGGACAGTCCGCGCAGTGGGACGCAGACCGCCGTGGGACCGGTCGCCGTACGGAGTTTCGCGGCGACGCGGCGGCCGAGCTCGGCGCATTCGGCCTCGGTCGTACGGATCACCGTGATGGACGGGTTGTGGACGCGGACCCGCCGGTAGCGGGCCCGCTCGGGCAGGGTCTCCAGGGGGCCGAACTTGACCATGTCCAGCGCTCCCAGGCTCACCACCTGCGGTACCCCGGCCCGCCCCGCCGCGCTGAGCCGGTCGGGGCCGGCGGTGAGGATGCCCCCGCACAGGTCGTCCGCGAGCTCGCTGAGCGTGAGGTCGAGGACCCCCGCGAAGATCCCCTGGCCGGCCAGGGTCTCCAGGGTGCGTCCGCCGGTCCCGCTGACGTGGAAGACGAGCACCTCGTAGCCCAGTTCGGTCAGGCGCTCGCGGGCGGCGTCCACGCCGATCGTGGTCACGCCCGCCATGCTCGCCGCGATCAGCGGGCGGTCGCCCGCTCCGAGCCGGGCCGGGCGGCGCAGCTCCAGCGAGGCACGGGCGAAGGCCCTGGCCATCCCGGCGATCGCCTCCACCGCGTTGCCCAGGACGGGGGCGGAGATGCTGTTGATCCCCGCGATGTCCACGACGCTGTACATCATCGTGATGTCCGAGGATCCGACGTACGGGGCCACGTCCCCGGACGCCATGGACGAGACCATCAGCTTCGGTACGCCCAGCGGCAGGGCGCGCATCGCCCGGGTGGCGATGGAGGTGCCGCCGCTGCCGCCGATCGCGAGCACCCCGTCCAGCCTGCCCTCGGCGTGCAGGCGTAACAGGGTCGCCTCTGCGCCCCGCGCCATCGTGGTCACGGCCGCGCCCCGGTCGGCGGCCGCGCGCAGTTCCGACAGTTCCGTTCCCGCGGCCCGGGCCACCGCGTCACGCGGCACATCGGCGGGCACCCGGGGCTCGCCCATCACTCCCGTGTCGACCAGTACCACCTCGACGCCGGCGCGCAGCAGCCTCTCGCGCAGCCAGCCGTACTCCACACCCTTGGTGTCCAGGGTTCCCACCAGCACGACGTTCGTCATATGTGCAATGTCCACGCAGGTGGGGATTGTTGGCAAGTAAAGGTCGAGTCAACCCTTCAGTAACCTCAACAGCCGCTCCAGGAAGGGCATTTGGGAGGGAATCAGCTTGGTTTCGGCCGTCGGGGGAGTGAACCAGGCCACCCGGTCGAGCTCGGGGAACTCCTGAACGGTCCCGGAGTGCGGCGGCCACTCCATGGTGAAGGTCCCCGGCACCATCAGCGCGGGATCGAGGTCCGCCTCCACCGCCCAGATGGTCACCAGCTTCCCGCTGCTCAGCCGCACCTCGCCGAGCGCGAGGTACTCGCCGTCCGGCGGCGGCAGCCCGAGCTCCTCGGTGAACTCCCGGCGGGCCGCGTTGCGCGGGGTCTCGTCCGGCTCGTACTCGCCCTTCGGGATGGCCCAGCCACCCTCGTCCCGCCCGGCCCAGAGGGGACCGCCCATGTGCCCCAGCAGGACCTCGACCCCGCCGTCCCCGTCCTGGCCGGTCCGCCGGAACAGGAGCAGGCCGGCGCTGCGCTTGTTCGTCATGGGTCCATCTATGCCCCGTACGGGGACGGGTCAGCGGATCGGCGCTCCGGCGGTCGTGCCGTCCTCGCTCAGTGGTCGTGCGGGTCCTTGTGGTGGACCGGACCGTGCGCGTCCGCGCAGTGCGGGTCGAAGCCCGTGTCCGGGACGCCGGCCTCGCCCGCCCGGCCCACCGTCAGCAGGGAGTCCTGCACGTGGTCCACCTGGAGGGTGGTGTGCGTGATCCCGTACTCCTTGGCCAGCAGCCGCTCCAGGTCACGGCGCACCGCGTGGCAGTCACCCGCCGGCTCCACCAGCACGTGCGCCGAGAGCGCCGCCTGCCCCGAGGTGATGGTCCAGATGTGCAGGTCGTGCACCTCGGTCACCGGCGGGTGTCCGACGAGCCGGTCGCCCACCGCGTCCGGGTCCACATGGGCCGGGGCGGCCTCCAGGAAGATCCGGCCGGACTCGCGCACCAGCCCGTACCCCGCCTTGACCATCAGCACCACCACCACGAGCGTGGCGATCGAGTCGGCCTGCCGGAACCCGGTGGTGAGCACGATCAGACCGGCGACGGCGGTCCCGATGAAGGCGAAGAGGTCGTTCAGGATGTGCTGGTAGGCACCCTCGACGGCCAGCGAGGACCGGTTCGCCTTCGAGATGCACCAGGCCGCCGCCACATTGACCACGATGCCCGCGAGCGCAGTCACCAGGACCAGCCCGCCCTCCACCGGGGGCGGATCCAGCAGCCTGCGCACCGCCTCGTACGCCAGCCAGACCGCCAGCAGGAGCAGGGTCAGGCCGTTGGCCTGGGCGGAGAGTATCTCCGCTCGCTTGAGGCCGTACGTGAACCCGCCGCGCGCCGGGCGGGCGGCCAGCCGCATCGCGATCAGCGCGAGGACGATCGACACGGCGTCGGTCAGCATGTGGGCGGCGTCGGAGATCAGGGCCAGCGAGTGGGCGACGACGCCGATGACCACCTCGACCGCCATGAAGGCGCCGATCAGGCCGAGGGCGATCGCCAGCCAGCGCCGGTCGGCGTCCGCCGCCACGCCGTGGCTGTGGCCGCCGTGGCCGTGCCCGTGGTCGTGGCCGTCGTGCGCGTGGTCGTGCCCGCTCATGGCATCCCCCGTTTGTTCGGTTCCGACGCGTGAAGTGAAGCGCACCTCGCCGCGATCGGCAAAGGCTGCAACGGGGACCGTTGTCATTCCCTATAAGCACCTCCTGACCTGCGGTTATGCCGGTCCGATCGGATCGTGGGAAAATCTGTTCATGGTCCAGCGCCCCGGTGTGCCGACCGCGCCCGAACTCGTCCTGGAGACTGCAGGGGGCTCCACCGAGATGAGCCCGGCGCGGACCTACCACGTCGGCCGGGACCCCCTCTGCGAGATCTGCCTCGACGACCCCCGCGTCTCCTGGCACCACGCGCTCCTGCGCCCCGACGGCGACCACTGGACCGTCGAGGACGAGGACAGCACCAACGGCACCTGGGCCGACGGCCACCGCGTCCGGGCCTGGAGCGTCGGCCCCGGCAGCGAACTGCGCTTCGGCAGCGCCGAGGACGGACCGCGCGCCGTCCTCCTCGACCGCGCGCCGGCCCACGCCGCCGCGGCCCGGCCCTCGGGGGTCTGGAAGCCGTCCCTCACCGGCACCTTCCGGCAGCCGAGCAGCATCCGCCCGCTGGCCGCCCGTACCACCGTGCGCATCGGCCGCGCCCCCGAGAACGACCTCGTCATCGACGAGCTCATCGTCTCCCGCCGCCACGCCGAACTGCGCGCCCTCGCCGACGGCGGCTACGAGATCGCCGACCTCGACAGCCACAACGGCACCTACCTCAACGGCGCCCGCGTCCACCGGACCGCCCGCGTCGCCGAAGGCGACATCGTCGGCATCGGCCACTCCGCCTTCTGCCTCGTCGGCGACCAGCTCCAGGAGTACGTGGACACGGGCTCGGTCTCGCTCGACGTCCAGGACCTCACCGTCGCCGTCGACCGCGGCCGCAAGGTCCTCATGGAGGGGGTCTCCTTCCCCGTCGGCGCCAACTGCCTGCTCGCCGTCGTCGGCCCCAGCGGCGCCGGCAAGTCCACCCTGCTCGGCGCGCTCACCGGCCTGCGCCCCGCCGACCGAGGCACCGTCCTCTACGACGGCCGTGACCTCTACCGGGACTACGCCGAACTGCGCAGCCGCATCGGCCTCGTGCCCCAGGACGACATCCTGCACGCCCAGCTCACCGTCCGCCGCGCCCTCGCCTACGCCGCCGAACTGCGCTTCCCGCAGGACACCGCCAGGGCCGAGCGCGAGGCCCGGGTCGACGAGGTGATCCGCGAACTCGGCCTCGTCCAACGGGCCGAACAGCCCATCCACAGCCTCTCCGGCGGCCAGCGCAAACGGGTCTCCGTCGCCCTGGAACTGCTCACCAAGCCGTCCCTGCTCTTCCTCGACGAACCCACCTCGGGCCTCGACCCCGGCATGGACCGCTCCGTCATGCACATGCTGCGCGGCCTCGCCGACGACGGCCGCACCGTCATCGTGGTCACCCACAGCGTGCTCAGCCTCGACGTCTGCGACCGGCTGCTCTTCCTCGCCCCCGGCGGGCGCGTCGCCTACTTCGGCCCGCCCGACGAGGCCCTCGCCTTCTTCGGCTTCGACGAGTGGCCTGAGGCCTTCGAGGCGTTCGAGACCCAGCAGGACCGCGACTGGGCCGGGGCCTACCGGGCCTCGCCCGCCCACCGCCGCTACGTCGACGTCACCGGCCGGCTGCCCCGCGTCGCCGAGGAGCCCGACCGGGTGGCCGGAGCCGTCGCCAAACCGCCGCCCAAGGCCCAGAGCTGGGGCTCACAGCTCTCCACCCTGATCCGGCGCTACGCCGCCGTGCTCAGCACCGACCGGACGTTCCTCGTCATCATGGTCGTCCTGCCGTTCATCATGGGGGCCATGGCCCGCGCCCTGGCCGGCAGCTCCCTCACCGCCGAGACGGCGCTCAACGCCCTGTTCATCCTGTGCAACGGCGGTGTGCTGACCGGCGCCGCCAACGCGGTGCGCGAACTCGTCAAGGAACGCGTCATCTACCAGCGCGAACGCGCCGTCGGCCTGTCCCGCTCCGCCTACCTGATGTCCAAGGTGGTGGTGCTCGGCGCGGTCACGGTGGTCCAGGCCGTCGTCCTCACCCTGGTCGGCCTCGCCGGAGTGAAGCTCAACGCCCCCGGCGGCAAGGGCGTCCTCATGCCACCGCTCGTCGAGATCACCCTCGTCGTCGCCCTGCTGTCCTTCACCGCGATGATGCTCGGCCTGCTGATCTCCGCCCTGGTCCGCAAGGAGGAGGTCACCATGCCGCTGCTGGTCCTCCTCGTCATGGTGAACATCGTCTTCTGCGGCACCCTGCTGAAACTCAACGGCGTCCTGGTCATCGAACAGCTGGCCTGGTTCGTGCCCTCCCGATGGGCCATGGGAGCCATGGCCGGCACCATCGACCTGGGCGCCATCGTGCCCGGCAAGCTCACCCAGGACCCGTTGTTCGACCACGAGGCCGGCGTGTGGGTGTTCAACGTCGTCAGGCTGGCCCTCCTCGCCGGCCTCTACGGCGTACTGGTGTCCCGGCTGCTGCGCCGCTACGAACCGGCCGTCATGCGGAAGCAGCCGAGGCGATGAGCTTCCCGCCCGGTGTCGCCGACTTCCACCCCACCCACGTCGTCCCGCAGGAGGGCATGTCCGCCTGGGAGTCCCCGGACGTGACCCGGCCCACCGCACCCCTGGACCCCTTCCTGCCCGTCCAGCTGCTGTCCCGGAACGGCGAGTGGGGGGAGATCCTGTGCGCCAACGGATGGTCCGCCTGGGTCGACGGGCGGCTCCTGATCGCCATGCCTCAGCCGCCGCCCACCGCCGGGGGACCGGCGCCGGCCCGCGCCGAGGACCCGCGGCCGCACCTCGACCGGACCGCCGCCGCGCTGGAGCGCTACCGGCAGGCCGTCGGCGACCTCGCCGCGCGACGGGTCGACAGAGAGGGGTTCGTCCGCTCGCTACGGGACCTGCGGGCCGGGATCGTGATCGACGGGGAGTCCGTCTGGGTCTACGACGAAGCGGTGGGCCGCTGGATGTACGGCGACGGGACCCGCCTTGCCACCTACGCGGTCGCCGCGGGACCGGGGGCCCCGCAGCCCCCGCAGCCGCCGCCGACGCCGACGCGGGCCAGCGCGGACGGGACCGTCGACGTACGGGGGAACCCGCCTCCGCCGGCCGACCCGGTCGCCGCCCAACTTGACGTGGCGCCGGAACGGAAGGCGCCGGAACGGAAGGCGGGAGAGGCCTCGCACGAGCCCACGCGGATCGTCGACTCACCGGGGAACGGGAGCGCGGGCGGGGACGGGTGAGGAAGCCGGTCCGAACCTCAGGCATCCGAACCTCAGGCGGCGGGCCCGTCGACGCTGCCGCCGCGGTGGAGGGGGCGGGCCAGGAGGGCGCCCAGGAACCCGGCCACCGCGCCCCACAGGAGGGCGAGCCCGACCGTGCGCCACAGCACGGACGTGAGCCGCACCGTGCCGCCGAAGGCGTCCACGTCGCCGATGCCCAGCAGGGTCAGCCCGAACTGCGCCTGGATCCTGACCAGCAGACATACCGTCAGGGTTGCCAGGGCCAGGGCCACGCCGAGGTGCAGCGCGTGCTGCCAGGGGCGGACGTGGGCGGGGGAGCGTACGGCGGCCAGTACGCCCGCGGCGAGCAGCAGGACGACGGCCACGACCACCAGCCACCACGCCCGGGAGTCCTGCCGGGCCAGCGAGGCCACGTCGACCGTGGACAGGTCGGGGCCGCGCAGGACCTCGTCCAGGGGCTGAGGCATCGGCAGCCCGAAGGGGCCGTCGACCCTGCCCTCCCAGGCGCCGCCGAAACCGAGGGTCAGCGCGAGCCAGGCGAGGTTCGGCAGCCCCAGCAGGAGCACCGCCAGGGTGCGGGCGCCGTGGCCCTGGGTCGCCGCCACCACCAGGCCGATGCCGAGGGCGAGGACGACGTACGTGAGCAGCAGCAGGGTCGTGGCGAAGGCCGCCGGGCGCACGGCCGTGTGGAAGCGGACCAGGCGGGCCGGGAGCGGCGCACGGCGGGAGACCAGCAGCGCGATGAGCAACAGGCCCAGGATCCACAGCAGTCCGAAGAGCAGGGTGGCGGGCAGATCGGCACGGAAGCCCACCGTGGGCGCGGAGTCGAGGAGTTCGCCGAGCCGTCCGAGGGGGGAGTCGTCGGTGGAGATGCCGAAGGTCTGGCGGGAGAGGAGCGCGGCTCCGGTGAGTGCGGCGAGCCAGAGCAGGACCAACGGGGCGGCGCGGGACAGCAGTTCGCGGGGCCGGGCGACCGCCCGGTTGTGCAGGGGGCGCAGGAAGAAGTACCCGGCGGTGAGGGCGCCGGCCAGGCTCACGGAGAGCGGGAGTACGGACAGGCTCGCATCCGCCCCCGCCAGGAAGCCGGCGCCGCCCGACAGCTCGACCGAGCCGCCCGCCGCCATCACGACGACGGCCGCGACCACGTGCGGGAAGGCACCGCCGGGCAGTTCGCCCGCACCGGCGCACGCGAGTCCGGCCGCGGCGACCGCGGTCATGACCAGGAAGCCGGCCACGACCGCCACGAGGGCGTCCCGCCATGCTTTCGGCGTTGGGATCACCCGTTCAGCGTAGGCAGCCTCGGGTTGCGGGCACCACTCGGACGGCGCACACAATGGTCCGCAAGGGGACTTTCTGCGCCTGGAAGAAGAGCCCATGAGCACTCAACCAGACCGCCCGCGGCCCCAGCCGCCGTCGTCGGAGCGCCCCACCGGGCCGCCTTCGGGCCCGCTCTCGGGCGGGCGCCAAGGGCCACCCGTACCGCCGCCACCGCCCGCGCCGCCGGGCGGTCCCGGTGGGCCGGGCACTCCGGCCGGCGGCCCGTGGTGGCGATCCGTACCCCGGCTCGCCACCGCTCTCGTGGCGGTGGCGGCGGCCGTTGCCCTGGCCGTGGTGCTGACCCGGCCCAGCGGCACGGACAATGCCGGTGGCGAGGTGTTCCTCCAGCCGGTGGCCGCCTCCGGCCCGGACCCCTTCACCGAGTCCACGGCCGCGGAGCAGGCCAAGCCGCTGCCGGATAGCCCGGCTCCGTCCGCCACCACGGGCACCAAGCCGACGACCGCCCCCACCGCGACCGCCGCCGCGCCGACGGGCACCCGGAGCGTCAGCGGATCCTCGCCCGGCGTCTACGCGGGCACGCGGAACGTCCCCGCCTGCGACGTCGAGAAGCAGATCAGGGCGCTGTCCGCGGAGCCCGCCAAGAACGCAGCCTTCGCCCAGGCCCAGGGCATCCAGCCGGCCGCCGTCCCGAGCTACCTCCGCTCGCTCACCCCGGTGCAGTTGCGGATGGACACCCGGGTCACGAACCACGGCTACCAGAACGGCCGGCTCACCGCCTACCAGGCCGTGCTCCAGGCCGGGACGGCGGTGCTCGTGGACGACCGGGGCGTGCCGCGCGTGCGCTGCGCCTGCGGGAACCCGCTGGGGCCGCCGGTGGCGCTCAAGGCCAACCCCAAGCGGTTCGGGCAGACGTGGAACTCGTACCAGCCGTCGCGCGTGGTGGTCATCGCGCCTGCGGTGACGATCGTGAACAAGTTCGTGATCTACGACTACCACAACCGGCACTGGTACGAGCGGCCCCGCGGCGACCACCACGGCAAGAACGACAGGCCGGTGCCGCCGCCGGTGTTCCCGACGCCGACGTTCAACACGACCTGGCCGACCCCGACGGCGACGGAGACGCGGACCCCGCGGGAGGTGAGGACGCCTACCGGGACGCCTACCGGGACGCCGACGGAGACTGCGACTGCGACTGCGACTGCGACTGCGACTGCGACCCCGACGGAGACGCCGACGGAGACCCCGACCGCGACGGAGACCCCGACCGCGACGGAGACGCCGACGGAGACCCCGACCGCGACCCCGAAGGAGACCCCGACCGCGACCGAGACCCCGAAGGAGACCCCGACCGCGACGGAGACGCCGAAGCTGCGGGAGCTGACCACGCCGTCCGAGACGCCTTCCAAGTCCCCGGAACCGCCGTCGGCGTCGCCCTCGGAGACCAAGGCCAGGGTGGTCCCGCCTTCGCCCTCGCCCACGCCCCCCGCTCCGGTGAAGCCGCCGGCGCCGACCACGGCGGCACCGCCTCCGCCCCCGCCCCCGCCGCCTCCGCCTCCGCCTCCTCCGCCGCCGGTGGTGACCACGGAGCCACCGCCTCCGCCACCGCCTCCGCCCCCGCCGCCTCCGCCGTCACCACCCGCTCCGCCCGCCGGCGCCCCCGGCACCGGCGCCCTGTAGGCGGACCGAAGAACGGCACCTCACTCCCCCGCGCGGGGGAGTGAGGTGCCGCACGTTCCGGGTGCCCTGACCCGGGGTCACCCCGTACTCCGGCGCCGGGACAACGCGTCGCCCGCCACGCCCACGGCGAGGCCGAGTACGACCATGACGGCGTAGCTGAAGACCTCGTAGCCCTCGGGGGCGAGGAAGCGGACGAAGCCCATGAAGCGGATCCAGCCGAACCACTCGTGCAGGAGCCCGCTCGCGCCGCCGACGACGAGGACGAAGCAGAGCAGGCCGGACACGGCGGCCACGGGGGACTTGGGGCGGGAGGAAGAGGTCATGCCCCGAGGGTAGGAGGGCCGCGCCCGGCGCCGGATCGGCCGTTGGTCGTCCGGCCGTCGTACTTAAGTATCGGATCCGGCGCGCGGCCCCGGCGCGCCCTGACCGGAGCTCCGGTCAGGGCGCTAGCGGACCCGGCCGTACATGTTCGGGTTGTAGGCGCTGAAGCTGGAGATCCGGACGTTCCTGCCGGGGCGCGGGGCCTCCAGGTACTGGCCGTCGCCGAGGTAGAGCGCGACGTGGTGGATGCCGGAGGCCGAGCCGTTCGAGCTCCAGAAGACCAGGTCGCCGCGGCGCAGTTCGGAACGGGAGATGGGGGTGGTGGCCCGGTACTGGTCGTCGGCGACCCGGGGGAGGGAGATCCCGGCACTGCGGTAGGCGGCCTGGACCAGGCCCGAGCAGTCCCAGCCGTGCGGGCCGTTGCCGCCCCACACGTACGGGTCGCCGAGGTGGCTCTCGGCGAACGCGATGGCGCCCTCGGTGCCCTGGCGCAGCGGGGTCCCTGACCTGCCGGAGCCCGATCCGGAGGGGGCCGGCGAGCCGGAACCGCGCGAACCCGAGTCGGCCGAACCGCCCGCGAAGCGCTCGTACTTGTCCTGGTGGCTGGTCCAGCGCCACCGGCCCGCCCCGTCCTGGTACCAGTACACGCGGTCCGTGGCGTCCCAGCCCGCGCGTCCGCGGAAGGTGGGCTCGGAGGTGCGTCCGGTGGACGCCCTGCCCTGCTCCGGCGCGGCACTGCGCCCCGACTGGCCCGTTTTGGAGGCGTACTTGTCGTAGTGGGAGGTCCAGCGCCACCAGCCGGTCTCGTCCTTGTACCAGTACTTCGACCCGTCCCAGCCGGCCTTCGAGGGGGCCGGCTCGGCCGATGCCGTGCCCGCCGCGGCGCCCAGCAGCAGGGTGGCGCCGACGGCCGCGACCACGGCTCCGCGCACGGTGCAGCGGCGGCGGCCGGCCGAGGCGGTGAGCGCCGTGGCGCCGCGGGCGCAGCCGGAGCAGTCGCAGCTGTCGGGTATGTCCTCGGTGAACTCGGGCATGTGCATGCGTGGTTCCTCTCCGATGGGGGTTCTTCTCGGGGCTGGTTCAGCGGGCGTCGGCGGCAGGGCCGCGCGCCGTGTAGAAGGCCACGGTCAAGTCCTTGACCAGGGCCTTCCGTTCGTAGTCGTCCAGACTCACCAGGCCGCGGTCGGACATCCGGTGGACGGTGTCGTCGACCGCGTCGATGACGGAGGTCAGGACGGAGTCGCGGTGGCGCGCGTCGATGGCCGCGATCCGGCGGCGCTGCATCGCGGCGGCGACCTCGGGGGCGTACTCGACGTGCAGCGGCCGCGCGGAGAACACCTCGATGCCGACGGCCCGGCATTCGGAGGTGAGGAGGGCGGTCAGCTCGTCGCCGACGGCCTCGGTGTCGCGCAGGGTTGCCGGCTCCGCTGCGCCCGGTGGCCGGAAGGAGTCGGCCGGCATA
The DNA here is from genome assembly GCF_042673805.1 of Streptomyces sp. NPDC057010. Lineage (NCBI taxonomy): Bacteria > Bacillati > Actinomycetota > Actinomycetes > Kitasatosporales > Streptomycetaceae > Streptomyces > Streptomyces sp. NPDC057010. Next base: position 81,379 of record NZ_JBHUSC010000027.1, read on the forward strand.
CGGGAGAGCACCCGGGCCGTCACGGATTCCACCTGTCCGCGCAGGTAGACGGCGTGGTCCTCGACGGACAGCAGGGCCCGGGCGGTGTCCTTGACCCGCCACACGACGAGGACGACGGCCCGCAGGGCGGTGCCTTCGGCGTCGACGACGGGGAGCGGCTCGCTGCGCCAGTGCCGTAGCCGCACGTCGACCCGGGCGTGCCGGGGCAGCGGGCTGGACCAGATCAGTCCGGTACGGCGGATCGTGCCGCGGTAGCGGCCGAAGAGGGTCAGGGCCCAGGCGTGGCCGGCGCGGCCACGGCGCAGCCCGGCGACCGCGGCGAGGGCGAGGAGGGCGCAGGCGGCGAGCGCGGCGAGGGGCCAGGCCTCGGCGGGGGTGCGGGGGAGGGGGCGGTGGAGGCGGGGGTCCGTGTACCGGGCCAGCACGGCGGCGCCGGTCCCGGCCAGCCCCACGACGAGCAGCGCCCACCAGCCGGAACAGGCCCGGGCGGGCCGTTCCACGAGCTTCGGATCGAGAACGGGCGGCAAGGTCCGCCGGACGCCCGCCCGCGCGGCGGTCCCAGAACCGGCGGGCACCGGTCCGCCGGCTGCCGGTCTGGCGGGTGCGGAACCGATGGGCCCGGGGCCGGGTGCGGAACCGATGGGCCCGGGGCCGGCGGGTGCCGGTCCGGCGGGTGCGGAAGCGAAGGGCCCGGGGCCGGTGGGTGCGGAAGCGAAGGGCCCGGGGCCGGTGGGTGCGGAACCGATGGGCCCGGGTCCGGCGGGTGCGGGGCCGGTGGGTGCGGAGCCGATGGGCCCGGGATCGGAGGGCCCGGGGCCGGTGAGGGGGGCAGTGGTGGGCGCCGGATCCGCGGGGGCGTTCGGGGTGCAGGGCGGGGTCGGGTTCACCGGCCGCGGTGTCGCGCCGCCGGCGGCCGGCAGCCACAGCGTGCGGGGGCCGTCACGGACGCCACGGTCGTGCTCCGGCTCCTCGTCCCGGAACAGCGGGCCGAGGACGAGGGGGTCCCGGTAGGGCCGGACCACCACACCCTGGGAGGCGTCGGCCACGGCGGGTATCCGCCCGGGCCTCGCGTCCCCGCCCTCGGCCGGCTCTCCGGTCCTGTTCGACGCTCGCGACAAGCCACACCCCACACAGCCATGGGCATCAACAGACCTGTGCCGGACGGCTGTTGACACCACAGAAGACGATCAAGAATGGTTTGATCTTCGCGGAATCGTATAAGCCTGACATTCGGGAAAGGTCCCGACAGGCCGGGACTTTGGTCCTTTGTCCCCGGGTCCTCCGTCCCGCAGGGACACCGGCGGGCTGGAGTGAGACCCTGGCTGCATGGCCCAGAGGGCAAGGAACCCCGAGGTCGACTGGCCCGCGCGGCCGGACACGAGCCTGGCGCTCAACCGCATGGGCACCTTCGACTGGGACCTCGACAGCGGCCGGCTGCACCTGGACCCGACCGCCCTCGAGGTCCTCGACCTGCGCCCGGAGGAGTTCACCGGCACCCCCGAGGGGCTGCGGGCCCGTCTCGCGCCCCCCGAGGCGGCCCGGCTCGACGCCCGGGTCGCGCAGGCGCTCAAGGACGGCCGCAGCCACTACGGCGCGTACGTCCGCAGCCACCGCCGGGACGGGACGCCCGCCTGGACCCACATCCAGGGCCACATCCTGCGGGACCCGCACGGCCGCCCGTACCGCGTCATCGGGATCCTCCGCGACGCCGCCCACGACCCGGGCGAGTCCGGGGCGGACGGGGCCGCCGGGGAGCAGGCCGAGGGGCGGCGGCGGATGACCGGGGTCGTCGAGCGGACCACGGCCATCCTCGCCCACGCCCGCACCGTCAACGACGTGACCGACATCCTCAAGGACCCGCAGGCCCTCGGGCACCTCGGCGCGGTCAGCGTGATGCTGGGCGTGGTCGACGGCGGCCGCATCCACCTGGTGGCGGAGGGGCAGCTGGGCTCGTACGTGCCCGAGATCGAGTACACACGCATCGACGCCCGGTTCCCGATGAGCGAGGCCGTACGCACCATGCAGCCGGTCTTCCTCGCGGCGCGCGAGGAGTTCCAGGCGCGCTACCCGGAGCTGTGGCCGTACATCGAGCCGCTGTCCGTGCACAGCGGTGTCTACCTGCCGCTGATCGCCCAGGGACGGCCCATCGGCGCCCTCGGGCTGCTCTACACCCGGGACGGGGATTTCACCGCCGAGGAGCGGAACCTGCTGATGGCGCTCGGCAGCGGCATCGCGCAGAGCCTCCAGCGCGCCATCCTCTTCGAGCAGGAGCACGACCTGGCGGAGGGCCTCCAGCGGGCCATGCTGCCGCGCCGGATCCCCGAGGTGCAGGGGGCGCTGATCGCCGTGCGGTACCGGTCCGCCCGGATGGGGCGGGACGTCGGCGGCGACTGGTACGACGTGATCCCGCTCGGCGAGGGCCGGGTCGGGGTGATGATCGGGGACGTGGAGGGGCACGACACGGACGCGGCTGCCGTCATGGGGCAGCTGCGCATAGCGCTGCGCGCGTACGTGGCCGAGGGGCACACCCCCGGCGCGGCGATGGCGCGGGCTTCGGGCTTCCTGCGCGAGCTGGAGACGGAACGGTTCGCCACCTGCACGTACGCCGAGGTGGACCTCACCACCGGAATGCTGTGCCTGGTGCGCGCCGGCCACCTCGACCCGATCGTGCGGCGCGGTGACGGCAGCGTCCACCGGGTCCAGGTGGCGGGCGGCCTCCCGCTGGGGCTGCCGGCCCGCGAGCCGTCCGGTGGGGGCAGCGGCACCGGCTATCCGGTCACCAGCCTCGAACTGCATCCCGGCGACACCCTGCTGCTGTGCACGGACGGCCTGATCGAACGGCCCGGCGCGGATTCCGACAGCGGCATGAGGGACCTCGTCGACGCCGTCCGCCGCGGCCCGGTCGACGTACAGGAACTCGCCGACGAGCTGTGCGACCTGGTCGGCGACTCGGGCGGCGGGGACGACATGGCCCTGCTGGTGCTGCGCCGCCGCGGTACGCCCGCCGCGCGCGGCGGCGGCCCGCTGCGCCACCGGCTGGAACCCGGTGACCCGGACGCCCCGGCGATGGCCCGCCACCTGATCCGGGCGGCAGTGGCGGCCTGGGGCGCGCGGGACCGGGCCGACGAGATCGAACTGGCGGCGGACGAGCTCATGACCAACGCCCTGGTCCACACGGAGGGCGGCGGCCAGGTCAGCATGCGGTTGACGGCGGACGGGCGGATCCGCATCGAGGTCGAGGACTCCAGCAGCGCCCTGCCCAGGCCGCGCGAGGCGGGCGACTGGGCGGTGTCGGGCCGCGGCCTGATGCTCGTGGACCGGCTCTCGGACGCCTGGGGCGTGGAACCGCGGGGCGGCGGCAAGTGCGTGTGGTGCGAATTCACGGCCGCCACTGCCACCGCTACCCCTACCACCACTGCCGCCCCGGTGCCCGTACCCGGCTGACTCGCACCGGGGCGTATCCGCCGGGTCAGGAGGCGGCCGCGGCCAGCAGGACCTCCGCGAGTTCGGCGGGGCGGGAGAGCATCGGCCAGTGGCCGGTGTCCATGCGGACCAGGTGCCAGTTGTCGCAGGTCAGCAGCCGGGCCACATCCTCGTTCGGCTCGGCCCCGTCCAGCAGGCACTTGACGTAGGTGGCCGGCAGCTCGCCCAGCGGGCGGGCCAGCACGGCCGGTTCGGACAGCGCGGCTCCCGGGTGCCGGGTGGCGCCGTCCACGAACCGCGCGATCTGCTCGGCGCCGAGGTCCTGGCCGTCGAAGTCGGAGGCGGTCAACGGGGCCCAGAAGCCACCGTTCGCGGCGATCGCCGCCTCCAGCTTCCCCGGCCCCTCCCACCACGTGGAGACGAACGACTCCCCGTCGGCCGGAACGTCGGAGTCGACGAAGACCACCCGGGCCAGCCGGTCGCCGATCCGCTCGGCGGCCTGGCCGACCGGGATGCCCGCGTAACTGTGGCCGACCAGGACGACATCGCGCAGATCGAGGCGCTCGACCTCCCCGACGACGTCCCGGACGTGCGTCTGCTGCCCGGCCGGCTCGCCGCGTCTCTCGGCGAGACCGGACAGCGTCAGGGCATGGGCGCCGTGGCCCGCCGCGCGCAGCCGCGGCACCACCTCGTCCCATGCCCACGATCCGAGCCAAGCGCCTGCCACCAGTATGAAGTTCGCCATGAGCGACAAGCTAACGCAAGGGTCTGACAACGGCCGTCAGAGGCGTACGAGGGTGACCTCGGTGGCCTTCACACTGGCCCACACCTCGGCGCCGTCGACGAGGCCCAGCTCGGCCGCCGCCTCCGGGGTGATCTCCGCGACCAGGTCGGGCGCCCCGGCCGGGGCGATCAGCACGCGCAGCCGGCTGCCGACCGCGGTGATCTCCCGTACGGTGCCCGGCCACACGTTGCGGGGGCTGCCGTCCGGCTGCCTGCGGTGCACCGACACCGCCTCCGGGGCGATGATCGCCAGCGCCCTCGACCCCTCGGGCAGCGCCTCCGCGACCACCAGCCGGCCCCCCGGGGCGAGGGCCAGCCCGTCGGCCGACGCGGTACCCGGCCAGGCGTTGCGCCCCAGCATCCGGGCCACCCACGGGGAGCGCGGATGCCGGGTCACCTCGGCGGGCGGCGCGTCCTGGAGGGTCTGTCCGTCGGCCAGTACGAGGACCCGGTCGGCCAGCGACACGGCCTCGACGGGGTCGTGCGTGACGATGAGGCAGACCCCGCCGAAGCCGGCCAGATGCGTGCGCAGGGTGTGCCGGACGTGGGCCCGCGTCGTCTGGTCCAGGGCGGCGAGCGGCTCGTCGAGCAGCAGCAGGCGGGGGCGCGGGGCCAGGGCGCGCGCCAGGGCCACGCGCTGGGCCTGGCCGCCGGAGAGCTGGGCGGGCCTGCGCTGGGCGAGGTGCCCGACGCCGAGCCGGTCCAGCCAGGCCTGCGCCTCGCGGCGGGCCCCGGCGCGCGGCACCCCGCGGGCGCGCAGCCCGTACGCGGTGTTGGCCAGCGCGCTCAGGTGCGGGAACAGCGCACCGTCCTGCGGGACCCAGGCCACCTGCCGCTTGTGCGGGGGCAGCGCGGTGACGTCGGTGTCGCCGAGCCTGAGCTCGGCGCGGGCCCGCGGGGTCAGGCCGAGCAGGGCGCGCAGCAGGGTGGTCTTGCCGGCCCCGTTCTCGCCGACGACGGCGATGGTGGTGCCGGCCTCGGCGTCGAGGGTGAGCCGGTTGAAGCCGGTGACGCTGGCGTGCAGGGGCCAGTGGCCGCCTTCGTCCGGCGCGGTGGCCCTCGTGACCGCCTCCGCCCGCGCGTCCGTCGCCGCAGCCTCGGCCTGGTTCTCCTCGGCCACCGGCGGCGCCTCGGCGGCCTTGTGGGCGACCGGGGTACCCGTCCAGCGGCCGCGCAGGGCGATGAGGACGGCCATGGCGATGGCGAGGAGCAGCAGCGAGACGGAGGTGGCGGCCTCGGGCTGGTCCTGGAGCAGCAGGTACACCTGGAGCGGCAGGGTCTGGGTGGTGCCGGGCAGGTTGCCGGCGAAGGTGATGGTCGCGCCGAACTCGCCGAGCGCGCGGGCCCAGGTCAGCGCGGCGCCGGCGACCAGGCCGGGGGCCACCATGGGCAGCGTCACCGTGAAGAACACGCGGACCGGCGAGGCGCCGAGGGAGGCGGCGGTCTCCTCGTAGCTCTGCCGCAGACCGCCCAGGGCCCCCTCCAGGCTGATGACGAGGAACGGCATGGCCACGAATGTGGCCGCGACGACCGCGCCCGAGGTGTGGAACGGCAGGGTGAACCCGAAGGTGTCCTCCAGCCAGGGCCCGAGCAGCCCGCGCCGGCCGAAGCCGAGCAGCAGGGCCACACCGCCGACGGTCGGCGGCAGCACCATCGGCAGCAGCACCAGCGAGCGGACCAGGGCCTTGCCCTTGAACTCCACGCGGGCCAGCAGCCAGGCGAGCGGCACGCCGAGGAGCAGCGAGAGGCCGAGCGCCCAGAGGGACACGACCAGCGAGAGCTTGAGGGCCTGTTCCACACCGGGACTGGTCAGGTGGGAGCCGAGCTCGCCCCACTGGGTGCGGGCGAGGATGCCGATCAGCGGCAGCAGCAGGAACGCGACGGCGAGCAGCGCGGGGAGCGCCAGGGTCACGGGGGGCCGGGTGCGGGTGCGGAGTCTGCTCATCACGGTTCCAGGCTGGGGGGCGGTGCGATGCGGTGCGGGGTGGCGGGCGGGCGGCTGCGGGGGAAGCGTATGCGGGTGCCCCTTGTGCGGCGGACTTCCGGGGCCGCCGGCGGCTCGGACACCCGCCCGTGGGGCGGCGCGCGGCGCGCGGCCGGGGCGCGAACGCCGTGAGGGACTGCCCGTCCCCCCGGACCGGGCAGTCCCTCACGGCGCATCCCACCGCAGGCGCGGACTACGGCTGCTGGAAGCCCGCGTCCTGGAGGATCTTCTGCGCCTCCGGCGTGCTCAGCCAGGCCACGAAAGCGGCCGCGGCCTCGGGGTTCTTGGACTGCTTGAGCGTGGCGGCCGGGTAGGAGGCCACTGCGTTCTGGTCGTCCGGGATCTCCACGGAGACGACCTTGTCACCGGACTTGGCGGAGTCGGTCTTGTAGACCAGACCGGCGTCGGCCTCGCCCAGCTCGACCTTGCTCAGCACGGCGCGGACGTTCGGCTCCTGGGACACGGGCGTCACCGTGACGCCCTGCTTGTCCAGGATCTCCTTGCTGTACCGGCCGGCGGGAACCTCGGGCGCGGCGAGGACGACCTTGATCTTGCTGTCGGCCAGGTCCTTCAGGTCGTCGATCTTGAAGGGGTTGCCCTTGCCGGTGGCGATGACCAGGCGGTTCTTGGCGATGACCTTCGCTTCGCCGGTCTCGGCCTTCAGGCCGTCCATGGTCTTCGTGTCGGCGGTGGCCAGGGCGTCGGCGGGCGCGCCCTGCTTGACCTGCGCCGCGAGCTCCTGGGAACCGGCGAAGGAGAGCGTGATCTTCGTGCCCGGGTGGGACTTCTCGTACGCGGCGCCCGCCGCCTTGAACGCGTCCGTGAGGGAGGAGGCCGCGAGGACGGTGAGGTTCGCGGGCTTGGGCTCGGCGGAGGCGGAGGCGGAAGCCGAGGCGTCGGCCCCGGTCTTCTTCTCGCTGTCGCCGCTGTTGCCGCAGGCGGCCAGCGGGACGAGCAGGGCGGCGGTCAGCGCGGCGGCAGCGGCGCGGCGGGGGTTCGGGGTCCGGAACATGAGCGGAGCTCCTCGGTCGGGTCTGAGGCGCCGGCGTGTGCCGGGGCCGCGGGATGGGAGACCCGCGCCGGTGACGGGCGGAGCGGGTGGGGACGTCAGGTGCGGTCGATGTGCACGCTGGTGGACTTCACGCGGGCGGTGGCCTGCATGCCGACCTCCAGCCCGAGTTCCTCGACGGCCTCACGGGTGAGCAGGGAGACGAGGCGGTGGGGACCTGCCTGGATCTCGACCTGAGCGGCCACATCGCCCAGCCGGACGGCCGTGACGATGCCGGGGAAGGCGTTGCGCGCCGAGGTGTACGGCTCTCCGTCCTCGAGGTGGGCGCCCTGGCCGACCTCGACGGAGAAGGCGGCCAGGTCACGGCCGTTGATGAGGCGTCGGCCGCCTTCGTCGCGATGGGTCGCGACCCGGCCTGCGTCGGCCCAGCGGCGCGCGGTGTCCGGGCTGACGCCCAGCAGGCGTGCCGCCTGTCCGATGGTGTAGGACTGCATGTGCCACAAGGTAGGGGCAGGTATGGCGCATTTGCAATTCTGTTGGGGTGATGCACATGGCAGATGCCAAGCTCATTGTTTCATCTGCCAAAAGTCCTTCCGCTTTCCGCCGCCCCTCTCGCTAGAGTCGGGGCATGGCTGAACAGGTAACGGGAACGGAAACGGGAACCGTGCGGGTGGACGCGTGGATCTGGTCCGTGCGCCTGACGAAGACCCGCTCGACCGCGGCGACCGCCTGCCGGGCGGGACACGTGAAGGTCAACGGGGAACGCGCGAAGCCGGCGCAGCCGGTGCGCGCCGGTGACGAGGTGCGGCTCTTCCACGCGGGGCGCGAGCGGATCGTGGTGGTCCGGCGGCCCGTGTCGAAGCGGGTGGGCGCGCCGGTCGCCGCCGAGTGCCTCATCGACAAGAGCCCGCCGCCGCCGACACCGGTGGAGGCCGCGGTGGTGGGCATCCGCGACCGGGGGGCGGGCCGCCCGACGAAGCGGGAGCGTCGCGAAATCGAGTCCCTCCGCGGCCGCTGAGCCCTCGGGCCGGGGTCAGGCCTTGCGGTACGCGTAGGCCTCGCCGGCGGCCGATTCGACCGCCGGCAGCGGGGCTCCCGCCGACGCGGCGACCAGCGCCGCCACCGCGCCCTCCAGGAAGGGGGCGTCCACCAGGCGGGAGCCCGGCGGCAGTTCCTCGTCCAGCAGCAGCGCCTTCACCGTGAGGACCGAGCTGCCGAGGTCGGCCAGCAGGGCGACCCCGGCGCCGCGGTCCACTTCGCGCGCGGCCGCGACGATCAACTCCGCGCTCGTGCCGAGGC
>NZ_JBHUSC010000028.1:0-89706 GCF_042673805.1 Streptomyces sp. NPDC057010
CCTCAAACGCCGGCGAGGCTGAAATTGCCCCGCGGCCTCAAACGCCGGACGAGCTGAAATCGCCCTGCGGGCAATCCAGCTCAGCCAAATCCAGCCCCGCCGGCGTTTGAGGCGCCGCCGGAGGCACATCAATCAAGCCCCGCCGGCGTTTGAGGCGCGGGGGTACGGGGGCGGAGCCCCCGTTACGGCGCCGCGCCCGAGAGCGCGGGGAGCGACGCCGCAGGGGGTCAGGCCTCCAGGGCCTCTCGCAGCGACATCCCGTAGATCTCCGTGCCGCCGTCGTCCGACAGGCGAACCCGTTCGACGCCGCCGTCCAGCAGGTCCTTCCAGTACTCGCCGATCCAGGACTCCGCGTCCCCCTGCGTGGTGAACTCCTCCGGCACCACCGACGGGTTCGTCTCCGCGCCGTCGGCCGTCTCGAACCGCCACGTCCACGCCATGTCCGCCTCCGTTGCTCGTCCGCTGTTCGCCTTGAGTCTGCCCGCAGAGTAGCCGGGCGCGCACCACTCTCGGCGACGCGGGAGGATCATCCTGTGGAACTCACTCTGCTCGGCACCGGCACACCCGAGGGCCTGCCCCGCCCCGGCTGTCCCTGTGCGGCCTGCGCCGTCTCCGTCGGCACCCGCTCCCGCGCCGCGACGGCCGTCCTCGTGGACGGGGCGCTGCTGCTCGACCTCACCCCCGGGGCGGTGCTGGCCGGCGCCCGGGCCGGGCATTCGCTGACCGGCGTACGACAGGTCCTGCTGACCCACCCGCACGACGGGCCCGCGGTGGAGCTGCCGCCCGGGCTGCCGGCGGCCGGGCGGGTGCCCGACGGCCGGGAGCTGTCGGTGATCTCCGGGCACCGGGTGCGGGCGGTGCCGATGGACGCGCCGGGCACCGGGTACGAGGTGACCGGCCCGGACGGCGGCCGGCTGCTGTACCTGCCGCCCGGCGGGGCTCCGGCCGGGACGAACGGGGCGAGCGGGCAGCGCCCGTACGACATGGTCCTCGCGGACGTGCTGGGCCGGCCCGAGGCCCTGGCGCGGCTGCGGGCGAGCGGCGCGGTGGGCCCGGCCACGGACGTGATCGCCGTCCACCTCGACCACGACACCCCGCCGGGCCGGGAACTGGAGCGCCGGTGCGCGGCGGCCGGGGCCCGGGCGGTGCCGGACGGGACCACCGTCGTCGTCGGGGAGTACCACGCGGTGCCGGACCTGCCGCGCCGCACCCTGGTGCTGGGCGGCGCCCGCTCCGGCAAGTCCTACGAGGCGGAGCGGCGGCTGGAGGCCTTCCCCGGGGTGGTGTACGTGGCCACCGGCGGCACCCGCGAGGGTGACCCGGAGTGGGCGCAGCGGGTCGGCCTGCACCGCGAGCGCCGGCCCGCGAGCTGGCGGACGGTGGAGACCTGCGACCTGGTCCCGCTGCTGGCCGAGGCCGGTCCGCCGCTGCTGATCGACTGCCTGGCGCTGTGGCTGACGGACGCCATGGATCGGGCGGGCGCCTGGGACGACGAGGAGTGGGCCGCCACCGGCCGGCTGAAGCTGAGCGACCGGGTCGCCGAGCTGGTGGCCGCGGTGCGCGCCACCCGCCGCACGGTGGTGCTGGTCAGCAACGAGGTGGGGTCCGGGATCGTCCCGGCGACCGCGTCGGGCCGCCGCTTCCGCGACGAGCTGGGCCGCGTCAACACCGCGGTGGCGAACGAGTGCGAGCAGGTGCTCCTCTCCGTCTCGGGACAGGTGCTCGTACTCAAGGAATAGCAGCGCCTCAAGGAATGGCGGAGGTGACGCCGTGAAGCCCTCGAGATCCGCCGGAGAGAGAACCGGGCTGGCCGCCTTCGCCGGGTGCTGCCTGCTCGGTGGCGGCAACGCGGTCGGGGTGAGGTTCAGCAACCGCGAACTGGACCCGCTGTGGGGCGCGTCGCTGCGGTTCGGGGCGGCCGCGGTGGTGCTGCTGGCGGTCATGGCCGTCCTGCGCCTCGCGCTGCCCCGCGGACGGGCGCTGGCCGGCGCCGTCCTGTACGGGATCCTCAACTTCGGGGTGACCTTCGCGCTGGCCTACTACGCGCTGGTCCGTGTCCACGCGGGGCTGGGCCAGACGCTGCTGGCGCTGGTGCCGCTGGTGGCGCTGCTGCTGGTGGTGGCCCAACGGCAGGAGCCCTTCCGGAAGTCCGCGCTGGCGGGCACGCTCGTCGCCGCAGCCGGGGTGGCGCTGGCCTCGCGGGCTCCGCTGCAGGGCGATGTGCCGGTGCTGTCCCTGCTGGCGGTGCTGGGCGCCGTCCTGTCCTTCGCCGAGGCCACCGTGCTCGTGCACCGGCTGCCGCCGGTCCACCCGGTGACGATGAACGCGGTGGGCATGAGCGCCGCGACGGCGCTGCTGGTCACCGGCTCGTTCGCCGCCGGGGACACCTGGCGGCTGCCCGAGCGGACGGCGACCTGGTGGGCGCTGGCCTACATGGTCGTGGCGGGCTCGGTGCTGACGTTCGTCTTCTACCTGGTGGTGGTCCGCCACTGGGGCGCGTCGCGCGCCGCCTACGTCTTCGTCGTGATCCCGGTGGTCACGATCGTGCTCTCCGCCTGGCTCGACGACGAGGAGCTGACGGTGGGTCTGCTGCTGGGCGCGCCCCTCGTGATGGCGGGTGTGCACCTCGGAGCGCTGAGGCCCGGCCGGCACCGGGACACCCCCTGAGGGGAGGGCCTCACCGGCTGTACGCTTCGGCAGATGAGCACGCTGAATCTCGACGACTTCTCCGATCTGATCGAGCGCCCCGACGGGGGCGTCCGACGTGATGCCGAGGAACGCCGTGAACGCCTCTCGGTGCCGCCCGGCGCGCTGGGCCGGCTCGACGAGCTCGCCGAGTGGCTCGCCGCCGCTCAGGGGCGGGTGCCGGTCAAGCCGATCGAGCAGCCGCGCGTCGTGCTGTTCGCCGCCGACCACGGCATCGCCTCCGAGGGCGTCTCGGCCCGGACCGCGTCCACCGGCCACGAGCTGGTGCGGGCCGTGCTCGACGGGACCAGCCCCGTCGCGATCCTGGCCGGCCGGCTCGGCGCCACGGTGCGGGTCGTCGACGCGGGTCTGGACTGCGAGCCCGGGCTGCTGCCCGAGGACGTGGTCCGCCACCGCGTGCGGCGCGGCAGCGGCCGCATCGACGTGGAGGACGCGCTGACGGCCGAGGAGGCCGAGGCGGCGCTGCGGCTCGGGATGCGGATCGCCGACGAGGAGGCCGACTCCGGTACGGACCTGGTCGTCCTCGGCGATGTCAGCGTCGGCGGGACCACCGTCGCCGCGACCCTGGTCGCCGCCCTGTGCGGCACCGACGCCTCGGTGGTCACCGGCCGCGGCGGGGTGCCCATCGACGACCTGGCCTGGATGCGCAAGTGCGCGGCGATCCGCGACGCGCTGCGCCGGGCCCGGCCCGTGCTCGGCGACCAGATCGCGCTGCTGGCCGCGGTGGGCGGCGCCGACGTGGCCGCCATCACCGGTTTCCTGCTGCAGTGCGCGGTGCGCCGTACGCCGGTCATCCTCGACGGCGTCGTCTCGGCGGCCTGCGGACTGGTGGCCCAGCGGGCCGCGTTCCGGGCGCCCGACTGGTGGCTCGCCGGTCAGGCGAGCGGCGAGCCCGGCCAGGCGAAGGCACTGGACCGGATGGCGCTCAACCCTGTGCTCGACCACGGCGTCACAGTGGGCGAAGGTACCGGGGCATTGCTGGCTCTCCCCCTGGTCCAGGCGGCTGCCGCGCTCGCGGCGGAACTCCCGGAGCAGGCGGCGCAGGAGCCGACGGAATGAGTCACCGGGGCCCGCGGTCCTGACCAGGCCGCAGTCCCCGGACTGGCCCGCCATGGATCGCGACGCCCCATATGATCGCTTTTTATGGGAGAGGTCCGTTTGACCAGGGTAGAAACCGACCGCGGCGCCGCAGGGGCACCCGGGACGGCATCCGGAAGGAAAGAGACCGGCGGCGACCCCGCCGGCAAGGCGGCGGGGGGCGGCCGGGAGACCGGCCGGGGGAGCACCCGCTCACGGCGCAGCGCCGCGTTCGCGGTCTGGTACCTGCGCGCCGTCACCTTCGTCAACTTCCTCAGCGCGGTGTGGGTTTCGCTCGGCCAGGACCTGCGCCAGCACAACATCGAGGACTTCTACACCCCGTACCTGCTCACCGCGGGCTTCGCCTCCGGCCTGTTCTCGCTGATGCTGGCCGTCACCATGGGCCGCCGCAAGCGCGCCGCGTGGATCCTGAACCTGGTGCTGGGCGGGATGCTGCTCCTGGCCTTCCTGCGGGCCGCGTTCGCGCCGTGCGTCCAGTGGGACGAGTTCAACCTGTGCTACCCGGAGTTCCGCGAGCACACGCAGAACTGGGTCTCGCTCGTCCTGACCGCCCTGTTCGTCGGCGCCCTGCTGCTGGGCCGCCGGGAGTTCTACGCCAAGGGCGACCGCTCCAACCCCGCGCTCGCCACCATCGTGGCCGCCGCGGGGCTGCTGTTCACCTCGCTGATCGCGGCCCTGCTCGTCGGCGCCACCAACACCGCCGCGGCCGGCGCCGAGGCCACCTTCCTGTCCCGCTGGCGGTACGGGGTGATGCGCCTGATCACCCTGGACCCGGACGCCAAGGCCTACCGGACCATCACCACGCCCGGCTGGGTGGACGTCTTCATCAACGTCATGTCGATGCTCCTGCTGCTGGCCGTGCTGTTCGCGGCCTTCCGCTCGCGCCGCGCCGTCGACCCCCTCTCCGAGGAGGACGAGGAACGGCTGCGGGCCCTGCTCGCCAAGCAGGGCGACCGGGACTCCCTCGGCTACTTCGCGCTGCGCCGCGAGAAGTCCGTCATCTGGTCCCCCACCGGGAAGGCCGCCGTCACCTACCGCGTCGTCGGCGGGGTCTCGCTGGCCTCCGGCGACCCGATCGGAGACCCCGAGGCCTGGCCCGGCGCCATCGAGCCCTGGCTGGCCGAGGCCCGCGAGCACGGCTGGGTCCCGGCCGTGAACGGCGCGAGCGAGGAGGCCGGGCAGATCTACGCCCGGCACGGGCTGGACGCGCTGGAACTGGGCGACGAGGCGATCGTCGAGACGGCCGAGTTCACCCTGGAGGGCCGCGCCATGCGGACCGTCCGGCAGGCCTACAACCGCGTCAAGCGGGCCGGCTACACGGTGCGGATCCGCCGCCACGCGGACATCCCGGCCGAGGAGATGGACGAGCTGGTGCGCCGCGCCGACGACTGGCGCGACGGCGCGACCGAGCGCGGCTTCTCCATGGCACTGGGCCGTCTGGGCGACCCCAGCGACGGCCAGTGCGTGATGCTGGAGTGCACCGACGGCAACGGTGATCTGCGCGCCCTGCTGTCCTTCGTCCCGTGGGGCCCCAAGGGCCTGTCGCTGGACCTGATGCGCCGTGACCGGGATTCCGAGAACGGCCTGATGGAGTTCATGGTCATCGAACTCCTCGAACGCTCCAAGGAGATCGGGGTCAGCCAGGTCTCGCTGAACTTCGCGATGTTCCGGTCCGTCTTCGAGCGCGGGTCGCGGCTCGGCGCCGGTCCGGTGCTGCGGATGTGGCGCTCGCTGCTGAGCTTCTTCTCGCGCTGGTGGCAGATCGAGTCCCTCTACCGGGCCAACGCCAAATACCGGCCGATCTGGGAACCGCGGTTCATGCTCTTCGAGAAGAGTTCGGACCTGCTGCGGATCGGAATCGCGGCGGGCCGGGCCGAGGGCTTCCTTGAGGCCCCCGGCCTGCCGAAGTGGCTGCACCGCAGACACCTGGAGACCCGCCGTTGACAGCGTGGACCACCTCCTCACTCGGGCGGTTCGCCCGCCGCGAGTGGGGGCCCCTGTTCTGGACCGTCCGGGAGGCGCTCGTCCACGACAAGTGGCGGGCGATCCCCATGACCCTCGGCGCGGTCTGCCTGACCTCGGTCTTCCAGATCGTGCAGAACACGTCGTGGGGCTTCCAGCCGGTCCAGAACCTGGGGTCGGTCAAAGCGGTCGACCCCCTGTGGCTGGCCCTGCTGCGCACCCCGCTGTCCCTGTTCGTGCCCGCCCTCGACCTGCCGGTGTGGGGGGCGCTCGCACAGATCCTGCTCGTCTTCGGCATCTGCGAGATCTGCATCGGCTGGTGGCGCACGCTGCTGATCGGCTACGTCGCCACCCTCGCCGGGACCACGTACGCGCGGATCGGGCTCTCGCTCGGCCCCGACCACCCCTTCGGCCTGCCGGTGTCCGACCGGATCGTCAACGACACGGGGCCCTCGGCGGCGGTCGTCGGCCTCGCCATCTACGTCTGCTGGCGCTACCGGGCGTACCTCACGGGCGCCGTCGTGGTCCTGGTGATGATCGGCGAGGTGCTGATCAAGGACAACCTCGCGGGCAAGGAGCACCTGGCGGCCATCGCCGCCGTCATGGCGGTCTGCGTGGTCCGGGCGCAGTGGGGCCCGGAGCGCTCCCGCCAGCCGCTGGGCCGGCGCCCTCCGCCGGTGGACAGCCGGTAGCCGCCGCCCGGGCAGGCCGTACCGTATCCGCGTGACGACAGACCTCGGACGGTTCGCGCCCACCCGGCACTGGATGCGGGCGCACCCGCTCGCCACCGATGCCGTGCTCGCGTTCGGGGCGTTCGTGGCCATGGTCGTCGGGTCCTTCGCCGACCCGCACGGCCCGCACGGGCCCACGTTCGGGACGCGCACCCCGGCGCCGTTCTCGCTGGTGCTGATGCTGCTCGGCTCGGCCGCCCTGGTGTGGCGGCGCCGGCGGCCGCGTGCCGTACTGGCCGTGACCTGCGGGCTCTCCCTGCTGGAGCTGACCACGGGGGAGCCGCGGGCGCCCGTCGCCATGTGCGCGGTGATCGCCCTGTACACGGTGGCCTCGCGCACCGACCGGCCCACGACCTGGCGGATCGGGCTGCTCACCATGACGGGTCTGACGGGCGTGGCCATGCTCGCCGGGCCGATGCCGTGGTACGCGCAGGAGAACCTCGGGATCTTCGCCTGGACGGGCATGGCCGCGGCCGCCGGTGACGCGGTGCGCAGCCGGCGGGCCTTCATCGACGCCATCCGGGAGCGGGCGGAGCGCGCGGAGCGGACCCGCGACGAGGAGGCGCGGCGGCGGGTCGCCGAGGAGCGGCTGCGGATCGCCCGGGACCTGCACGACGTGGTGGCGCACCACATCGCGCTGGTCAACGTGCAGGCGGGGGTGGCGGCGCACGTCATGGACAGGCGCCCGGACCAGGCGAAGGAGGCCCTGGCCCACGTACGGGATGCCAGCCGGTCGGCGCTGAACGAGCTGCGGGCCACGGTCGGGCTGCTGCGGCAGTCCGGGGACCCGGAGGCCCCGACGGAGCCGGCGCCGGGGCTGGCCGTCCTGGACGAGCTGGTGGACACCTTCCGGCACGCCGGGCTGCCGGTGCAGGTGATCGTCCAGCTGGGGCCCGGAACGGAGCCGCTGCCGGCGGCCGTGGACCTGGCGGCGTACCGGGTGGTGCAGGAGGCCCTGACCAACGTACGCAAGCACGCGGGGCCGGGGGCGCGGGCGGAGGTGAGCGTGGTGCGGATCGGCCCCTCGGTGGAGGTGACGGTCCTCGACGACGGCGGCGACTCGGCCGACTCCGCCCCGCCCCCGACCGACCCGGGCGGCGGCCACGGCCTCCTCGGCATGCGCGAACGCACGGGCGCCCTGGGCGGCTCCTGCTTCGCGGGGCCGCGGTACGGGGGCGGGTACCGGGTGCACGCGATCCTGCCGGTGTGAGGCCCGGGCCGGCTTCTGCCCCCTCGGGGGGCCGGCCTGCGGGCGGGAGGCGGGTTTGGTCGGGGTCTCGGCCGGGCGGTCTCAGAGAGGGTATGGGGGTCTCCCGTCAGTCTCATCGTCCTTCCGCGTCGGCCCGGCCTGTCAAGGGCGCTCCCTGCGGTCGCGTCGCTTCGCGATCGCCTACGGCGACCCTTGACAGACCGGCCCGCCACGGAAAAACGAAGACTGCCGGGAAACCCCCAAAAGAAACGGCACGGGTCCACAGTCACAGGGACGGGCACACCAGAGACCAGGCGAGGCACCGGGCACCGGCAGACCGGGCATCCGGCCCGACATCCAGCCCATCCGGCGCCCCCACACGCGCCAGATCGCTACGCGCTCCTCACCTCTCAGCGTCCGACGACCGCCCCGGGCTGATACCCCCACCAAATGCCGAACAGAGAGCCATTCCGTGTCGTCGGGCGCCTCAGATCGCTACGCGCTGCCCTTCGCCCGGCGACCCACGGCCGTCTTGGGCTGGTCGTAGGCGGGCTCGACGTTCTCGACGGCGGTGGGATCCTCCTACGCTCATGGACATGAGTAACAGCACCCCGCCGAACACGTCAACGCCACGTCACTCCGTGTCCGTTGCGGGAGCGGTGGTGCGCGATGACGGCCGACTGCTGGCCATCCGCCGAGCCGACAACGGAACCTGGGAGCTGCCCGGCGGAGTGCTTGAGCTGGCGGAAACCCCAGAGGACGGGGTGCGGCGGGAAGTGCTGGAGGAAACCGGCATCCACGTCAAGGTGGACCAGCTCACCGGGGTCTACAAGAACATCACGGCTGGCGTGGTCGCCCTCGTCTTCCGCTGCAAGGCCTCCGG
Organism: Streptomyces sp. NPDC057010; assembly: GCF_042673805.1. Taxonomy (NCBI): domain Bacteria; kingdom Bacillati; phylum Actinomycetota; class Actinomycetes; order Kitasatosporales; family Streptomycetaceae; genus Streptomyces; species Streptomyces sp. NPDC057010. The sequence goes on from NZ_JBHUSC010000028.1 coordinate 8,570, forward strand.
CGGCATGGAACGCCTCTCCCGCGAAACCACGGCCATCCAGTGGCTTACTCCCGAAGAGGTGGTCGAGCGGATGTCCGAGGTCTACGCCATCCGCCTCCTGGACGCCGTCAACGGCAACGGCCCCCACGTCCGCAGCCACGACGGACGCCAACTGCTCACGGACCAGCCCAACTCGGCCGTGGGTCGCCGGGCGAAGGGCAGCGCGTAGCGATCTGAGGCGCCCCACGACACGGAATGGCTCTCTGTTCGGTATTTGGTGCGGGTATCAGCCCCAGACGGTCGCCGGACGCCGAGAGATGAGGAGCGCGTAGCGATCGGATGCGCTTCGGTGTTCCGCAGGGCGGTCAGGCCGTCATTTGGTGGGGGTATCAGCCCGAGGCGGTCGTCGGACGCTGAGAGGTGAGGAGCGCGTAGCGATCTGGCGCGTGTGGGGGCGCCGGATGGGCTGGATGTCGGGCCGGATGCCCGGTCTGCCGGTGCCCGGTGCCTCGCCTGGTCTCTGGTGTGCCCGTCCCTGTGACTGTGGACCCGTGCCGTTCTTTTGGGGGTTTCCCGGCAGTCTTCGTTTTTCCGTGGCGGGCCGGTCTGTCAAGGGTCGCCGTAGGCGATCGCGAAGCGACGCGACCGCAGGGAGCGCCCTTGACAGGTCGGGCCGACGCGGAAGGACGATGAGACTGACGGGAGACCCCCATACCCTCTCTGAGACCGCCCAGCCGAGACCCCGACCAAACCCGCGTCCCGCCCGCCTGTCTCCGGCCGCCCCACCGGGATCCGCCTGTCTCCGGCCCCGCCCCACCGGGAGGCGGGTGGGCAGCCGCCGACCGGCCCCGGCCCCTCGAGGGGGCAGAAGCCGGCCCGCCCGTCAGCACGCCTTCCGCCACGCCCCCAGGTCGTCCCGCTTCTGCAGGGAGCTCAGCCGCAAGTCGCGCGAGCGGGGGCAGAAACGGGACGCCGGCAGCTCGTACTCGACGTGGAAGACGGCCTTGCCGGCCTGTACGAAGGGGGTCAGGCGGTCGCACTCCTCGTACTGGGCGCACTGTTCGTTCACCGCGAAGTCGAACTCCCCCACCAGCTGCGGGATCTGGTCCAGGTCGTTCTTCAGGCCCACCGCCAGGCCCCGGTCATGGGCCAGCTTCGCGATCAGCCGGTTGTAGCGCAGCTGGTCCTCCGCCGTGAGCGGGAAGCCGGACTTGTTCTTGTAGCCGTCCATGTTGTCCGGCTCGACCGCGTCGAAGCCCTTCTCGCGGCACATGTCGAACCGCGCCGCCATCAGCGGTTCCAGCTCCGCCACCCGGCGGATGTCCAGCCAGCGTTCGCCCTCCCAGCCGTTTCCCTCGCCGAGCAAGTCCTTCGCGAACTGCCCCGCGTCCGGGCGGAAGTCCTCCCAGGCGCCGGTGGAGAGGTAGCAGATCGTCTTGCGGCGGGCCTGCTTGAGGGTGGCGACCTGTTCCTTCGTCGTGTTGAAGCCGTCCACGTCGTACACCGCCGCCTTGACCGACGTGTCGAGCCGGCCCGTGAGCTGCCACTGCCAGCTCACGCCGGGCTTCGGCTGCCAGCGCTCCCCCGGCGGCGGGTCGGGCGAGATGTCGTCGGAGTCGGGGCCCCCGGCCGTACAGGCGGCCAGAAGGAGCAGCGGTACGAGGAGCAGGACGCGCAGGCGCTTCACGCGGTGGCCTCCAGGGCGTGCGGGAGGGTCCCCCACGGGTGGGCGCCGGTGCCCGGGACCGCGCAGTGCACTCCCGCCCGCCGGGCCTCGGCGAGTTCGGCGGCGGGGGCGCCCGGCGGGACGGCGTAGACGAGGTGGCAGAACCGCTGGGCGGGATGGTCGGCGGTCCAGGGCGGTACGGCGCCCGCGTCCCGGTAGGCGTCCCAGGGTCCCTCGAAGGTGACGAGGAGGTCGGCGAGTTCGGCGTAGCCGGGGTGCGGGTGGACCCCGTGGTTGAGGACGAGGGTACGGGCCCCCGCGGCCCGGGCGGCGACGGCGAGCCGCCCGTAGTGCGCCAGCAGTTCCGGGGCGGAGGCGGCCTGGTCGAGGAAGGCCCCGTCGGTGCCGTACCAGTCGCGGTGGCGCAGCAGGTCCTGGACCACGGCGGCGTGCGGGCGGCGCCCGTAGTCGGTGTCGGCGTAGCCGAGGACGGGCACGCCGGCCTCGCGCAGCCGCTCGGCGACGCGCGCGAACCGCTCGTCGGGGGCGGCGCCCGGCCCGCTGTCGGGGTTGAGCACCACGGAGTGGAGCCGGCCGGCGGAGCCGATCAGCCGTTCCCAGTCCTCGGGCCGGTCGTCGGGGTGCTCGTAGAGCGGCACCAGCAGCATGGGGAGGCGGTCCTTCTTCTCGTACGTTCTGACGTGGTTCATCGGTGTGCGGTCGCCCGGCCCAGGAGCAGGCAGACCAGGACGGCGAGCGCCGCCGCGGCCGCGCCCGCCACCACCAGCTGGACCAGCCGGGGCTGTCCCAGCCCGACGAGCAGGGCCAGGCTCTGCGCGACGGCGGCCGAGGCGCAGACCACGGCCGCGGGCCGGACCGCCCCGAAGGACTGGAGGAGCAGCCCGGTCCACATCACCGCGCCGAGCAGGAGCAGGGTCAGGGCGCGGAGCCCGGTCAGGGCGGGGGCGTCCGGCCAGAGGAGGGTGCCGGCCAGGCCCAGGGCCAGCAGCACCGCGAGGTAGGCGGCGAGGCAGCGGGCCAGGGTGGCGTGCATCCGCCGCCGGAAGGCGCGGGGCGAGCGGGCCGCCCGGAGCCCGGCGAGGCTGCCGCTGCGGAACCGGTGGAGGAGCCATTCCGCGGGGCCCATGCTGAGGGTGAGCGCCACCGCGGAGGGGGCGGCCACGGCCTCGGCGGGACCGCCGGCGAGGACCTCCCCGAGCGCGGCGTACAGCACGAGCAGGCCGGTGCCGAGGCCGAAGACCCCGTACGGGACGGAGTCCCCGAGCCGGGGCCCGCGCGGGGCGTACTCCTCCTCGGCGCCGCGCAGCATCCGCCAGCGCACGGGGCCGTGGCCGTCGTGGCGGCGCCCGGTCCGGTCCCGGAGCCGCCGCACGGCGGACCGTACGCCCGCGGCGACGGGCAGTTCCCGTACGGCCAGGGTGCAGGCGGCCAGCAGGGACACGGCGAGGAGGGTCACGCGGACCGGCACGGGCAGGTCCGTGAAGAGGGCGAGCAGCGCGCCGGCGGCCATCGGGCCGAGGGCGGCGAGCAGCAGCCGCTCCCGGCCGAGGACGAGCAGGACGGTGGCGGCCCCGACGTAGAGGGCCTGTCCGGCGGCGAAGGCGTACGAGAACGGCGGCCCGCCGGGGACGGCCAGCGCGGCGGCGGTGCCCAGCAGGGACCCGGCGGGGGCTCCGGCGAGCAGGGTCCGCGCGGCGGCGGCCCGGTCGCCGAGGCCGAGCCAGGAGTAGGCGCGGTGGGACAGGGTCTGGTCCCAGACCCAGCCGATGAGGGCTCCGGCGAGCAGGGTGAGCGTCCCGGCGGGCAGGCCGAGGCGGTCCTGCGGGCCTTCGAGGAGGGGCGCGCCGAGGACGTAGGCGAGGCCGGGCAGGGCGAAGATCACCCCGCGCAGGAGGCAGGCGGTGAGGGAGACCTTCCAGGGGTCGGGGGTGTCCGCGGGCTCCGGGAAGGAGCGGGGCACCCGGGCGTAGAGCTCCTCGGCGAGGGCGAAGGAGTCGGGGCGGCCGTAGGTGAGGCGGATGTACTCGTCGGTCATGCCGTCGGATTCGAGGATCGCGGCGATCTCGTCGGGGTGGACGGCGGCGGCCGCCAGCCCGTCCAGGCGGGTGAGCAGTTCGTCCATGGGGTCGGCGGCCACCGGCCCGTCGCGGCGGGGCCGCGGGACGGCCGGCAGCGTGTCGGTGGCGGCCGGCCACCCGGCCGGGCCGGGTGACCCCGGACCGGCCGAGCCGGACGCTCCGACGCCGCCGCGGGCGCTGGCGGCCCGGTGTCCGGCGGAGCCGGGACCCGTGCCGCCATCGGTTCCGGCGTGGCCGGCCGCGGCCTGGGGTGCAGTCGGGGGTGCAGCCGGGCCGGGGCCCGTGCCGCCCTCAGCACCGGCTGGGCGGCCAGGCCGCTTGTATGCCTTCGCGCCGGCCGAGCCCGGGAGGAGGCGGCCCGCCGGGCCCGCGGGCTGCTCGGGCCACGGGGGCTTGAGCCAGAGGGATCCGCTCACCACAGGCTCCCGTCGGCGGCCAGTTCGCGGTACCAGGGGTCGGCGAGCCGGCGCGCCCAGTCGTCGCCTGCGCGGACGGGCAGGACGGGCTGGCCGGCGAGCTCGCGGTAGATGTGGCGGAAGCCGTCCACGGACTGGTGGAGGGTGAACTTCTCCACCACCCGTTTGCGGGCCATCCGGCCGAGTTCGGCGCGGCGTTCGTCGTCGCGCAGCAGGGCGAGGGTGGCGCGTGCCATGGTCTCGGGCTCGCGCGGCGGGACGACCAGGCCGGTGTCGCCGACGGCCTCCCGGACTCCGCCGACGTCGGTGGAGACGGTGGTGCGGCCGCAGGACATGGCCTCGATGATGGAGAAGGGGAAGCCCTCGCTGATGCTGGAGAGCATCACGATGCTGCCGGCCGCGTAGGCCCGGGCGACCTGCTCGATGCGGCCTTCGTACGAGATCCCGTCTCCGACGCCGAGTTCGGCGGCGAGCTTCTCCAGGCGCAGCCTGTACTCCTCGCAGCCGGCCGGGACCGGGCCGAAGAGCCGCAGCCGCAGGGCGGGCAGTTCCTCGCGCATGACGGCGTAGGCCCGGATGAGGGTTTCGAGGTCCTTGATGGGGTCGATGCGGCCGCACCAGCTGAGGGTGGGCACCTCGGGTTCGGGTCCGGCCTCGGGGAAGGCGTGCGGGTCGACGCCGTTGTAGACGGTGCGGATCCGGTCGGAGGCGGCGCCGCCGCGCTCCTCCCAGCGGCGGTTGTACTGGTTGCAGGGGGTGATCAGGTCGGCCTGCCGGTAGCCCTCGGTGTTGAGTTCGCGGTAGAAGCCGAGCATCAGTGCCTTGACCGGCCAGCGCTGCTCGGCGGTGCGGTAGCCGAGGTAGCGCTCGCGCAGGTAGATGCCGTGCTCGGTGAGGAGGAAGGGCACCTCGTCGAGCTGTTTGGCGGCGAGGGCCGGGAGGGTGGCGAGGCCGCTGCTGACGGCGTGCGCGACGCTGTCGGGCGGGATCCGCACGGCCAGCGGGCGCAGCGCGTGTTCCAGCAGGTCGGTGGCGGTGAGCGCGTCGTGGATGGTGGGCTCGGCGGCGGCGGTGGTGAGGCCGGGGCGGGTCCACACGTCCATGAGGAGGCGCAGGACGGACTCGGAGCGCAGGGCCGGGGCGAGCTTCCCGGCCCTGGCGAGGAGGGCGAGTTCCCGCAGGGCCCCGGAGAACCCTCCGGCGGCCGGATCGAGCAGGGACAGCAGGAAGGTTTCGTAGACCTCGGTGAAGCGGCGGTGGGCCTTGCCGCGCAGGGCGGAGCGGCGGCCGCGTCCCGGGGAGGGACCCCAGAGCGGGACGGCGGTGTGCCGGTAGACGTTGCGCGGGAGTTCCCAGGTGACCGGCTCGCGTCCGGAGCCGGTCAGGGCTATGACGTTGAAGTCGACCTCCGGCATGCCGCGCACCAGTTGGTCGCACCAGGTGCTGACTCCCCCGTGGACGTGCGGGTAGGTGCCTTCGGTGAGCATGGTGACATGGCGCCCATGGCTCATGCGGTGTGTCCCCCCAGGACGTGAAAGGGGCCGGCGCCCCTGTGTGTTCGTTCGCGGAGCGCCGGCGCCGGTGGTTCTCGTGGCGGCTTGCTGGACTGCCCGTACGGTCAGCTGGGCAGCTTGAGCGTGACGGCGCTCTGGAGCAGCTCGGGCGCCGTCCAGGCGGACCGGTTGCCCGCGTAGGCGGTGCCGAAGTCGGCGGTGCCGAGCAGGAGTTGCTTCTTGGTCCCGTTGGGTGCGGTCACCGGGGCGACGACCCCGGTGGGCGCCTTGACGGTGACGGCCGTGCCGATGCGGTAGGCGGTGACCTTGCCTTCGGCGAGGGCCTTGTCCCAGGCGGCGCGGCGGCCGAGTTCGACGCCGGTGTCCTTCATGCTCTGGTTGACGATCGGCGCGCTGGGCGCGTACAGCGCGCGGTAGGTGTCCAGGACCCGGTCGAGCACCGGGTAGAGGGTGCGGTCCTCGGCGAGGTTGGACTGGTGGACGTAGTGCGGGCGCGGGTCGTTGGCCAGCACGTGGCGCAGGGCGGTCCGGGCCTCCTGCGGGACGATGTAGTCCAGGTAGCCGGTGTTCGGGTCGATCGGGTCCGGCAGGCAGGTGGAGGTGGCCGGGTTGTCCTCGCAGACTCCGCTGCCGCCGTCCTCGCGGCTGGTGTAGATCCAGTTGTACTCGTCGGCCATCTCCGCGTTGGTGCCCGTGTTGTAGTACACGTTCATCGGGTGGCGGGGCACGGTGAGGGCGGCGCCGACCGGACGCTGCTGGGGTTCGCGGGAGTTGTCGCTGCCCGCCCATTTCACGCCGTTGTCGGCGAGCGCGCCGGCCAGGTTGGGGTTGTCCTGGTCCTGCTGCGGCAGGGTCTTGAGGCCCGAGTGCTCGCCGGTGACGAGCTCGGTCCGGTCGGTGGTGATGCCCTTGGAGGCGGCCCAGTTGTTGTTGTCGCGGATCTGGGCGGAGATCTCGGCGCGGCTCATCCAGTTGATGGCGCCCTGGGCGTTCTTCGTGCAGGTCCAGGGGGTGGTGGTGGTGTCCTGGACGCAGCCGAGGAAGGGGTGCGTGTAGGTGTGGTTCATCCAGCGGTACTGGGCCCGGTCGGCGACGAGCTGCGCGGTGAGGGCGTCGGTGCCGCCGTTCTCCGCCTTCCACTCCTCGCCGGCGCCCGCGTTGAAGAGCATGTCGAGCTTGAAGCCCTTGGTGCGCTGCCACTGCGCCGCGTAGACGGCGTCGGCGGCGCTCATCCGGATGGTGCTCTCCTTGCCCTCGCCGCCCGCGCAGGCGTAGTCGCCGGGCGTGCAGTTGAGGTCCTTGTTCCAGCGGGCGTCGGGCGCGAAGACGTCGTCGACGTGGACCGCGAAGTAGTTGCGGCTCTGCCCGAGGTGGATCCCCTGGGTGAGCCAGTCGACGATGCCGCGGGCCAGCAGCCGGAACTGCTGCTGGTACTGGTTGTAGCCGAAGGTGACGACCAGTTCGCTGCGCCCGTCGTGGGCGTACTCGCCGACGAGCGAGGCCCGTCCCGTGCCGACGGGGGCGTCGAGGTAGCTGGTGTAGCCGGTCCGCGGCTTGCCCATGAAGCCGAAGCTCTCGGGGACGAGGGCGGAGTTGTCCTCGAAGGCGACCTGCCCGCCCAGGTATCCGAAGGGGCCGGCCTTGCCGGCGGCGGTGACGGCGGCCTGGGTGCCGTCGAGCTGGCCGCTGTAGCCGCCGTTGTCGGTGTACTCCAGGCCCACGCCCGGGTGGGCCCAGGTGTAGGCGTCCACCTGACGGATCCCGTACGCCGTCTCGTACGCGGCGAGGGCGGCCATCTCGGCGGAGCCCTCGCCGAAGGGGTTCTCGTTGGGCAGGACGACGCCCTGGTACTTGGCGCGCGGCCGGCCGTCGACCGTGTCGCTGAGGAAGGCGGCGTTGATGACCGGCCGGCTGCCGCTGCCCAGCACCACTCGGGTGTAGGGGACCCCCGTGTCCCGGAGCTCCGCCGTGATCGCCTCGACCGAGCTGCCGCCGTCGTCGACGACGAGCACCTTCAGGTCGATGCGCGGTGCCGTGGCCGCCGTGGCGGTCGCGGCGGGTACTGCCACGGACACCAGGGCGGCCGCGGCCATGACGGCGGCGACCCTGTTCATCCGGTTCTTGTTGACCATTTCGGCCTTTCCCCCCGCAGGCATCCTCGACTCGGCCCGTGGCGGACGGCCGGGCCGGGGAGGCTCTGTGGAAATCATGCAAAGGAACCCCGCGTCCCCTTGCGAGAGTGGACCGAGTCTCTCGGACCTCGTCAGGTCTACGAGGCAAACCTGGAGCAGAGTCCACAGATGGGTGAACCTGGTGGCCTCTTGATCGAACAACTTGCCAAACCTTCGAGTGACGTACGGGCGAGTACGTGCGCGTAGGCTCATTTCCGGCGGCCGTCGGGCCGGAATACGATCGCCACGGATGGCCGTCCACCCACTCGGCCCACACACACAAACGGAAGCGAGACCTCACCACCGTGACTGCTCTGACTCTCAGCACTGCCGGCGCGGCGACGCTGCGCGCCGACGCCCTCGTCGTCGGTGTCGCGAAGGGCCCGAAGGGGCCGGTCGTCGCCGCGGGCGCCGAGGCCGTGGACAAGGCGTACGACGGAAAGCTCGCCGCCGTGCTCGACGCGCTCGGTGCCTCGGGCGCCGAAAGCGAGATCACCAAGCTGCCGGCCCCGGCGGGCCTGAAGGTCCCGGTCGTGCTGGCGGTCGGACTGGGCTCCCTCCCCGAGAAGGACGAGTCGTTCGACGAGGAGGTGCTGCGCCGCGCCGCCGGCGCCGCCGCCCGCGCCCTGCACGGCTCGAAGAAGGCCGGCTTCGCCCTGCCCCTCGACGACGCATCCGCCGTCACCGCCGTCGCCGAGGGCGCGCTGCTGGGCGCGTACGCCTTCACCGCCTACCAGGGCGGCGACAAGAAGGGGTCCGGCAAGAACGGCGGCCCGAAGCTGCCGCTCGCCGCGGTCGCCCTGCTGGGCGGCAAGCCGCGCGACAAGGAGCACAAGGCCGCGGTCGAGCGCGCCACGGTCGTCGCGACCGAGGTCAACATCGCCCGTGACCTGGTCAACACCCCGCCGAACGACCTGACCCCCGAGGCCTTCGCCGCGGTCGCCTCCGCGACCGCCAAGGAGCACGGCATCAAGGTCCAGGTCCTCGACGAGAAGGCCCTGGTCAAGGGCGGCTACGGCGGCATCATGGGCGTCGGCAAGGGCTCCGAGAACCCGCCGCGCCTGGTGAAGCTCTCCTACACCCACGCCAAGGCGGAGAAGACCCTGGCCTTCGTCGGCAAGGGCATCACCTACGACTCCGGCGGCATCTCCCTGAAGCCGGCCGGCCACAACGAGACGATGAAGTGCGACATGGCCGGCGCCGCCGCCGTCTTCGCCTCCGTGGTCGCCGCCGCCAAGCTGGGCCTCCAGGTCAACGTCACCGGCTGGCTCGCGCTCGCCGAGAACATGCCGTCCGGCTCCGCCGTGAAGCCCGGCGATGTGCTGCGCATGTACAGCGGCAAGACCGTCGAGGTGCTCAACACGGACGCCGAGGGCCGCCTGGTCCTGGGCGACGCGCTGACCAAGGCCTCCGAGGACGCCCCGGACGCGATCGTCGACGTCGCCACCCTGACCGGCGCCATGGTGCTGGCCCTGGGCAACCGCACCTTCGCGGTCATGGGCAACGACGACGCCTTCCGCACCTCGGTCCACGAGATCGCCGAGGAGGTCGGCGAGGCCTCGTGGCCAATGCCGCTCCCCGCGGACCTGCGCAAGAGCATGGACTCCCCCACCGCCGACATCGCCAACATGGGTGAGCGCATGGGCGGCGGCCTGCTGGCCGGCATCTTCCTCCAGGAGTTCGTCGGCGAGGGCATCACCTGGGCCCACCTCGACATCGCCGGCCCGGCCTTCCACGAGGGCGCGCCGTACGGCTACACCCCCAAGGGCGGCACCGGCTCCGCCGTGCGCACCCTGGTGCGGCTGGCCGAGCGCACCGCCACGGGCGACCTGGGCTGACGCGCCCCCGACCGCCGCACATGACACACGTGGGACATGTGGGACACGTGTGAGATACGTGTGAGACACGCCTCAGGCCTTGATCGAACCCTTGATCAAGGCCTGAGGCGTGTTCACCGACAACGAAATCCGTAGGTTTCTACGCAGCGGTAACGCGTACTTCGTGCGGAACGACCTCCCACATGCTGGGCCCGGCGTCCCGCGTTCCCGCGACAAATGCGAAGATGGGTTCTCGGCAGGACAGGGCCCCCACCACAGGGCCGAAGAAACAAGCGGCCGATTACCAGCCGCCGCCCGGTCACAGAGGACCGGTGCCCGGCGCACATGCATGGAGGACGTGACGTGGCGAACGACGCCAGCACCGTTTTCGACCTAGTGATCCTCGGCGGTGGCAGTGGCGGTTACGCCGCGGCTCTCCGCGCATCCCAGCTGGGTCTCGACGTTGCGCTGATCGAGAAGAACAAGCTCGGCGGCACCTGCCTGCACAACGGCTGCATCCCCACGAAGGCTCTGCTGCACGCCGGTGAGGTCGCGGACCAGGCGCGCGAAGCCGCCCAGTTCGGTGTCAAGGCCTCTTTCGAGGGCATCGACATCGCGGGTGTGCACAAGTACAAGGACGAGGTCATCTCGGGCCTGTACAAGGGTCTGCAGGGCCTGGTCGCCTCCCGCAAGGTGACCTACATCGAGGGTGAGGGCCGCCTCTCCTCCCCGACGTCCGTCGACGTGAACGGCCAGCGCATCCAGGGCCGCCACGTCCTGCTGGCGACCGGCTCCGTGCCGCGTTCGCTGCCGGGCCTGAACATCGACGGCAACCGCATCATCTCCTCGGACCACGCGCTGGTCCTGGACCGCGTGCCCGAGTCCGCCATCGTCCTGGGCGGCGGCGTCATCGGCGTCGAGTTCGCCTCGGCGTGGAAGTCCTTCGGCACCGACGTGACCGTCGTCGAGGGCCTCAAGCACCTCGTCCCGGTCGAGGACGAGAACAGCTCGAAGCTGCTGGAGCGCGCGTTCCGCAAGCGCGGCATCAAGTTCAACCTCGGCACCTTCTTCGACAAGGCCGAGTACACGGAGAACGGCGTGCGCGTCACGCTGGCCGACGGCAAGACCTTCGAGGCCGAGGTGCTGCTGGTCGCCATCGGCCGCGGCCCGGTCTCGCAGGGCCTGGGCTACGAGGAGCAGGGCGTCGCGATGGACCGCGGCTACGTCCTCGTCGACGAGTACATGCAGACCAACGTGCCGACGATCTCGGCGGTCGGTGACCTCGTCCCGACCCTCCAGCTCGCGCACGTCGGCTTCGCCGAGGGCATCCTGGTCGCGGAGCGTCTGGCCGGTCTCAAGACCGTCCCGATCGACTACGACGGTGTTCCGCGCGTCACGTACTGCCACCCCGAGGTCGCTTCCGTCGGCATCACCGAGGCCAAGGCCAAGGAGATCTACGGTGCGGACAAGGTCGTCGCCCTGAAGTACAACCTGGCGGGCAACGGCAAGAGCAAGATCCTGAAGACCGCGGGCGAGATCAAGCTCGTCCAGGTCAAGGACGGTGCCGTGGTCGGCGTCCACATGGTCGGTGACCGGATGGGCGAGCAGGTCGGCGAGGCCCAGCTGATCTACAACTGGGAGGCCCTGCCGGCCGAGGTCGCGCAGCTCATCCACGCGCACCCGACCCAGAACGAGGCGCTCGGCGAGGCCCACCTGGCCCTGGCCGGCAAGCCGCTGCACTCCCACGACTAATCGTCACCGGGCGCGACGACCACTTCCGCACTTTCGTAAGGAGCAACAGAAACCATGTCGGTTTCCGTAACCCTTCCGGCGCTCGGCGAGAGCGTCACTGAGGGCACTGTCACCCGCTGGCTGAAGGCCGAGGGCGAGCGCGTCGAGGCCGACGAGCCGCTGCTCGAGGTTTCGACCGACAAGGTCGACACCGAGATCCCGTCGCCCGTCGCCGGCATCCTGGCCTCCATCAAGGTCGCCGAGGACGAGACCGTCGAGGTCGGCGCCGAGCTGGCCGTCATCGACGACGGTTCGGGCGCCCCGGCCGCCGCCGCGGCTCCGGCTGCCGAGCCGGCCGCCGCCGAGGCCCCGGCCGCTGCGGCGCCGGTCGCCGAGGCCCCGGCCGCCCCCGCACCGGCCGAGACCCCGGCCGCCGCCCCGGCTGGTGCCGCCTCCGGCACCGACGTCGTGCTGCCCGCCCTGGGCGAGTCCGTCACCGAGGGCACCGTCACCCGCTGGCTGAAGTCGGTCGGCGAGACGGTCGAGGCCGACGAGCCGCTGCTCGAGGTCTCCACCGACAAGGTCGACACCGAGATCCCCGCGCCGGTCGCCGGCACGCTGCTGGAGATCCTGGTCGGCGAGGACGAGACCGCCGAGGTCGGCGCTCGTCTGGCCGTCATCGGCGTCGCCGGTGCCGCCCCCGCCGCGGCTCCGGCCGCTGCCGCCCCGGCTCCGGCCGCCGCGCCGGCCCCCGTGGCCGCGCCGGCCCCGGTCGCCGCTCCGGCTCCGGTTGCCGCTCCGGCTCCGGTTGCCGCCCCGGTCGCCGCTCCGGCCCCCGTGGCCGCTCCGGCTCCGGTCGCCCCGGCCGCCCCCGCCGCTCCGGTCTCCGCCGGTGACGAGGGCGCGTACGTGACCCCGCTGGTGCGCAAGCTCGCCACGGAGTCCGGCGTCAACCTGGCCACGGTCTCGGGCACCGGTGTCGGTGGCCGTATCCGCAAGCAGGACGTCCTGGCCGCCGCCGAGGCCGCCAAGGCCGCTGCCGCCGCCCCGGCTCCCGCCGCCGCCCCGGCCGCCAAGGCTCCGGCCGCCGCGGTCTCCGAGCTGCGCGGTCAGACGGTCAAGATGACCCGCATGCGCAAGGTCATCGGCGACAACATGATGAAGGCCCTGCACTCGCAGGCGCAGCTCAGCTCCGTGGTCGAGGTGGACATCACCAAGATCATGAAGCTGCGCGAGAAGGCCAAGGCCGGCTTCCTCGCCCGCGAGGGCGTCAAGCTGTCCCCGATGCCGTTCTTCGTCAAGGCCGCGGCCCAGGCGCTGAAGGCCCACGCGGTCGTCAACGCCCGGATCAACGACGACGAGGGCACCATCACCTACTTCGACTCGGAGAACATCGGCATCGCCGTGGACTCCGAGAAGGGCCTGATGACCCCGGTCATCAAGGGTGCCGGTGACCTCAACCTGGCGGGCATCTCCAAGGCGACCGCCGACCTGGCCGCCAAGGTCCGCGGCAACAAGATCACGCCGGACGAGCTGTCGGGCGCGACCTTCACCATCAGCAACACCGGCTCGCGCGGTGCCCTGTTCGACACGGTCATCGTGCCGCCGAACCAGGTCGCCATCCTGGGCATCGGTGCCACGGTGAAGCGCCCGGTGGTCATCGAGACCGCCGAGGGCACCAACATCGGCATCCGCGACATGACGTACCTGACCCTGTCCTACGACCACCGCCTGGTGGACGGCGCGGACGCGGCCCGGTACCTCTCGGCCGTCAAGGCGATCCTCGAGGCCGGCGAGTTCGAGGTCGAGCTCGGTCTGTAAGGGCTCTCCGCCCCGCAGTTCCTCATACGGCGCCCCCGCCCGGAATCCTCTCCGGGCGGGGGCGCCGTCCTGCTACTCCGGCGCATCCGGCCGGGCGGACCTCACGGCGCGCCGTCGACACAGCGGGCGATCGCCGTGATCGTGCCTTCCTGTCCCTGCCCGGCGGCCGTGACGCCCCAGCCCGTGCCGTCAACGGTCGGGAATTGGTTGGTGATGAAGAAGTTCGCGGTGGCGAGATAGCCACCGCCGGTGACGGTCTTGCCCGCAGGGCACGTGGCGACGGCCTGGTTGACGCCATTGGCCGGAACGAGAGCCGGCTCCGAGGAGTAAGCCGTGTACGCCCCCGTCACGCCGCCGGACGGCGGGGTCGGCGGGGTCGGCGCGGGGTTCGTCTGGGACGCGCTCTGGCTGCAGCTGATGTTCTGCGTGCCCGTGAACTGGTTGTTCGTTCCGGCCTGTCCGACGGGGAAGCAAGCGAGTGTGACCGACGGGAGTCCGAGAATCGAGAGCAGTGAACCGTCGTCCGCCGCCTGGGCGCCACCCGTGCCGATCAGCAGGGCCGCCAGGGCGGTGCCAAGGGTGGCCGCGCACCTCTTCGTCAGCTTCACCATTGCGCCTTTCATTCGTACTGCGGGGGGATCCGCAAGGGACAACGTGCCGTGAGGGCACGGGGCCCGAGCCGTGGCGCGCCGCAGCACGACGAGCTTCGCCCGACTGGCCGTCCCGGGCGGGCGGGAATCCGTCGCAGGCTCGGGTCGGAAGCGGGAACCGCCGTACCGGTGCTGTAACCAGCCTCACTGTCGGCGCCCCCGTCCGGGATACTCCCGGGCGGGGGCGCCGCCGTATTGTCTACGCATCAGGCCCGCACACCACCTCCACACCCATCAGGAGATGAACCGCCGATGATCACCCCACCCGTCGTGCACTCGCTGCGCGAGCAGATCCGCGAGCACATCGTGGAGGGGATCGTCAGCGGGCGCTGGAAGCCCGGTGAGCGGATCGTGGAGCGCCGGATCGCCGTGGAGCTCGAGGTCAGCCAGACGCCCGTGCGCGAGGCCCTGCGCGAGCTGGAGACCCTGCGGCTGATCGAGTCGGCGCCCAACAAGGGCGTGCGCGTACGGAACCTGTCGGCGGCGGACCTGGAGGAGATCTACCCCGTCCGGGCCGGTCTGGAGCAGATCGCCGCCGAGCTGGCCGCGCCCCGGCTGGCGGCCGACACCTCGGCCCTGGAGCCGCACGTCGCGGCCCTGTGGGAGGCCGACCGCAGCGAGGACGGCACGGCGCAGGTGCGGCACACGGTGGGCTTCCACCGGGAGCTGGTGCGGGCGGCGGGGAACAGCGTGCTGCTGCACACCTGGGAGAGCCTGGGCATCGAGGTGTTCACGGCCCTGTCCATCCGCTGGCTGGGAACGGTCCAGAAGTCCTACGCCGAGGAGCACGAGGCCCTCGTCAAGGCGTTCCGCACTCAGGATCCGGACATCGGCCTGCTCGTGAAGCGGCACGTTCTGGGCTGCGCACCGCGCGCCTGACGGCCTCCGAGCGCGCCCGCCTCGCCCTGATTTGCCCGGCACCGGGTGCCCGATTTCGTGGCACCGGGTGCCGACTTTTGTCGGATGGACGGTTCTTCGTCACTTTTATTTGATCGATCATCGATCAGGGATTTACAGTCAGGCCGGACCTCAACCAGGTCCAACGACCCTGTCCTGCCCGTCAGGGATTTTTTCACCACCTCTCCATTACCCGGAAGGCGGCGCACAGCGATGTCCGACCCCGTAGGAAAGCTTCCGAGCGAGCTCGACCAGCTCCCGGACCGCGACACCGAAGAGACCGCCGAATGGGCGGCCTCTCTCGACGCCGTCGCCAAGGCCGCCGGTACGCGCCGGGCCGAATACCTGCTGCGTCGCACCCTCCAGCACGCCGAGGCCGCCGGCCTCGCGCTCCCCAAGCTGCTGGAGACGGACTACGTCAACACCATCCCCACCGCCGCGGAGCCGCAGTTCCCCGGCGACGAGGCGATGGAAGCCAAGATCACCGCGTGGAACCGCTGGAACGCGGCGGCCATGGTGACCCGCGGCTCCAAGTACGGCGTCGGCGGCCACATCGCCACCTTCGCCTCCGCCGCCTGGCTCTACGAGACCGGCTTCCAGCACTTCTTCCGCGGGAAGGAGGCCGACGGATCGGGCGACCAGCTCTACATCCAGGGCCACGCCTCCCCCGGCATCTACGCCCGCGCCTTCCTCGACGGACGCGTCTCCGAGCAGCAGCTCGACAACTTCCGCCAGGAGTCCGGCGGCAACGGCCTGCCGTCCTACCCGCACCCGCGGCGCCTGCCGTGGCTGTGGGAGTTCCCCACGGTCTCCATGGGCCTCGGCCCCCTCTCCGCGATCTACCAGGCGCGCTTCAACCGCTACCTGCAGAACCGGAACATCAAGGACACCGCCAACTCGCACGTCTGGGCCTTCCTGGGCGACGGCGAGATGGACGAGCCCGAGTCGACCGCCGCCCTGGCCCTGGCCTCCCGCGAGCAGCTCGACAACCTGACCTTCGTCATCAACTGCAACCTGCAGCGCCTCGACGGTCCGGTCCGCGCCAACTTCCGCGTGGTCCAGGAGCTGGAGGCCCAGTTCCGCGGCGCCGGCTGGAACGTCATCAAGACCCTGTGGGGCTCCGCCTGGGACGAGCTGTTCCAGCTCGACACCACGGGCGCCCTGGTACGCCGCCTGCGCGAGGTACCGGACGCGCAGTTCCAGACGTACGCGACCCGCGACGTGGCCTACATCCGCCAGCACTTCTTCGGCGCCAACGCCGAGCTCACCGCCCTCGGCGGCCTGCTCTCCGACGCGAAGATCGCCGAGTGCTTCCACACCTCCCGCGGCGGCCACGAGCCCCGCAAGGTCTACGCCGCGTACAAGGCCGCCCTGGAGCACAAGGGCGCGCCGACGGTCATCCTCGCGCAGACCGTCAAGGGCTACACGCTGGGTGCCGGGTTCGAGTCGAAGAACGCGAACCACCAGATGAAGAAGCTGACGATCGACGAGTTCAAGGACATGCGTGACCTCCTTGGCCTCCCGATCCCGGACAGCGCTTTCGCCGACGGCCAGGTCCCGTACGGCCACCCGGGCGCCAACAGCCCCGAGGTGCAGTACCTCAACGAGCGTCGTGCGGCCCTCGGCGGCCCCGCCCCGGCCCGCAAGGTCCACCACGTGGCCCTGCCGGCCCCGGCCGACCGCTCCTTCGCCCCGCTGCTCAAGGGTTCCGGCAAGCAGGAGATGGCCACCACCATGGCCTTCGTCCGCCTCGTCAAGGACCTGATGCGCGACAAGGAGACCGGCAAGCGCTGGGTGCCGATCGTCCCCGACGAGGCCCGTACCTTCGGTATGGAGTCCCTCTTCCCGTCGGCCGGCATCTACTCGCCGCTGGGCCAGACCTACGAGCCGGTCGACCGCGACCAGCTCATGTACTACAAGGAAGCCAAGGACGGCCAGATCCTCAACGAGGGGATCACCGAGGCCGGCGCCATGGCCGACTTCATCGCCGCCTGCACGTCGTACGCGACGCACGGCGAGCCGATGATCCCGTTCTACATCTTCTACTCGATGTTCGGCTGGCAGCGCACCGCCGACCAGATGTGGCAGCTCGCCGACCAGCTCGGCAAGGGCTTCATCGTCGGCGCCACCGCCGGCCGCACCACGCTGACCGGTGAGGGCCTGCAGCACGCGGACGGCCACTCGCACCTGATCGCGTCCACGAACCCGGCGTCGCTCAACTACGACCCGGCCTTCGCGTACGAGATCGCGGTGATCGTCAAGGACGGTCTGCGCCGGATGTACGGCGAGAAGCCGGAAGACGTCTTCTACTACCTGACGGTCTACAACGAGCCGAAGGTGCAGCCCGCGATGCCCGAGGGCGTCGAGGAAGGCATCGTCAAGGGTCTGTACCGCTTCAACACGGCGGCCGACCTGGCGGAGGCGGCCCCGGCCGCCGACGCCCCGAAGATCCAGCTCATGGCCTCGGGTACGGCGATCCACTGGGTCCTGGAGGCGCAGCGCCTGCTCGCCGCCGACTGGAACGTGGCCGCCGACGTCTGGTCCGCCACCTCCTGGGGCGAGCTGCGCCGCGACGCGCTGGAGTGCGACGAGGCGCTGCTGCGCGGCGAGGTGCGCACCCCGTACGTCACCCGCGCGCTGGAGGGCGTCACCAGCCCGGTCCTGGCCGTCTCCGACTGGATGCGCCAGGTCCCGGACCAGATCAGCCAGTGGGTCGAGCAGGACTACACCTCGCTGGGCACGGACGGCTTCGGCCTCTCCGACACCCGTGAGGGCGCCCGCCGCCACTTCGGTGTCGACGCCCAGTCGATCGTGGTGGCCGCGCTGGCCCAGCTCGCCCGCCGCGGCGAGGTCCCGGCGTCCTCCATCAAGGAGGCCCGGGAGCGCTACGGGCTCTGACCCGTACGCGACTGACGCACCGAAGGCCGGTGTCCACCCCCGAGGGGGTCGGACACCGGCCTTTGGCCGTATGAGCGGTGGCGGCGGAGGGGTCGACCCGTGATGCTGGAGCGGTGATGGACGAGACGGAGTTCTGGGAGATCGTCGACCGTACCCGCGAGGCCGCCGAGGGCGACCCCGAGGAACACGCCGAGCTGCTCGTGGAGCGGCTGGCGCAGCTCGACCCGGACTCCGTCCTGGACTTCGCGCGGCACTTCGAGTCGCGGTACAACCGGGCGTACACCTGGGACCTGTGGGGGGCCGCCTGGGTGTTGCTCGACGGGGCCAGCGACGACGCCTTCGACTACTTCCGCTGCTGGCTGATCGGGCAGGGCCGGGAGGTCTTCGAGGGCGGGGTGCACGATCCGGACCACCTCGCGGAGCTGCTGGGCGACTTCGACGAGGAGATCGACGGGGACGGCGAGGAGCTGGGGTACGCGGCCGACGAGGCGTACGAGCAGCTGACGGGGGCGGTGGCGCCGGATCTGGGCGTGCCCCTGCAACCGGCGGAGCCGGAGGGCGCCCCGCTGGACTTCGAGAACGAAGCCGTGCTGGCGGAGCGCTTCCCCCGGCTCTGGGACCGTTTCCGGTCGTAGCCCTGCCGACGGCGGGCCTAGTAGTGCGTGCCGCCGTCGATGCGGATCTCCGTACCGGTGATGAAGGCGCCGTCCTCGGAGCCGAGCATCGCGACGACGCCGGCCACGGTCTGCGGGCCGGCGAAGCCCTGGCCGAGGGCCGGGGCGAGCTTGGCGAACAACGACCAGTCGGTGTCCTCGGGCAGGCCCGGGCCGTTGCCGGTGGTCATGCCGCTCTCGATGGAGCCGGGGGCGACGGAGACGAAGCGCAGCCCCTGCTTGCTGTACTCGGCGGCCAGCGCGTGGGTCATGGACTGGATGCCGCCCTTGCTGGCCGCGTACGCGGACATGTAGGGGTGCGCGAAGGTGGCCGAGGTGGAGCTGAAGTTCACGACGACCGGCTGCTCGCCCGCCAGCAGGGCCGGCAGCGACTCGCGGATCATCAGGAAGGTGCCGGTCAGGTTGACCGAGATGACCTTGTTCCAGAAGTCCAGGGTGGTCTTGTGGGTGTGCTCGGACCGCAGGATGCCCGCGGCGTTGACGAGGACGTCGATCCCGCCGAGGGCGTCGACGGCGGCGGCCACGCCCTCCTTGACGGCGTTCTCGTCGGATATGTCCAGGACGGCGGTGGTCAGGCGGTCCTGGTGGCCGTCGGCGGCGGCCTTGTCGGCGGTGGCCTTGAGGCCGGCCTCGTTGACGTCCACCGTGTGGACCCGGCCGCCTTCGGCGAGGATGCGGTGGACGGTGGCCTGGCCGATGCCGGATCCGCCGCCGGTGATGAGGACGCGACGTCCTTCGTAACGGTTCATGGGTACGAGCGTACCGAAGCAGTGGCACGTTTTGCCAGAGTGGCAGGGAATGCACTCCCTCTTGATCCCGGGAGGTACGCTTCACCCCGTGAGATCCCCTCGTCCGTACTCCCCCCAGGCCGGCGCCGGAGCCCAGTCCCTGACCGAACGCCGCAAGGCCGCCACCCAGCTCGACATCGCCCGCGCGGCCTGCGAGCTGTTCGCCGAGCACGGCCCCGACGGCACGACCGCCGAGGACATCGCCCACCGCGCGGGCGTGGCCCTGCGCACGTTCTACCGCTACTTCCGCAACAAGCAGGACGCGGTGGCCCCGCTGCTCGCGGGCGGCGGGGACGCCTGGCGGGCGCTGCTCTCCGAGGAAACCCCCGGCACCCCCCTCGCCGAGGCCCTGGAGCGGGCCGTGACCCGCTCGCTGACCGGGCCGCAGGCGGTCGAGGAGGGCCTGGAGGTGACCCGCGGGCTGCTGCGCGCGGCGGCGACCGACCAGGCCCTGCGCGCGGTCTGGTACCGCGTGAACCAGGACTCCGAGGAGCACCTGGTCCCGGTGGTGGCCCGGCTGGCCGGCCCGGAGGCGGACCCCCTGGGCGTGCGCCTGATCGCCGCGGCGGCCACGGACGCGATCCGCATCTCCCTGGAGCTGTGGTCGGCGACGGACGCCCCGGTCACCGGCCCCGGCTCGCCCGCGGAGCTCGCGGTCCGCTGCCTGCGCGACCTCACCAGCGCGATGCCCCTGCTCCGCTGAGGTCAGCGGAGCAGGGGCATCGGCCCGTGCGCGGGGTGTTCAGCGGCCGCGGTCCCAGCCGCCCGAGTTGTTCCAGTTCCCGGAGTCGTTCCAGTTCCCGTTGTTCCAGTTGCCGGAATCGTTCCAGTTGCCGTTGTTCCAGTTGCCGTCGTTCCAGCTGTCGTTCCAGTTGGAGTTGCGCCAACCGGTGTCGTCCCGCCAGTACCCGTCGTTCCAGTTGCCCCAGTCGTCCCGGTAGCCGCCGACGCCGCCGACGCGGCCGTCGTTCCAGCACCAGTCGGGCACGTAGCGCCAGTCGCGGTTGCAGCATTCGTCCCAGCGACGCCCGTCGTTCCAGTTGTCGCACCTCCAGGTGCCGCCATTGGCCGAGGCGCTTCCGGCCGGCATCAGTCCGAGGGTGACTCCAGCGGCGCCTGCCAGGACTGCCGCAACGATCCTACGGCGCATCTTCATGCACCTCCGAACGTGTTTCTCTTATCCGGCCTTTAGGACATTTCCACCCTGGCTCGGCCGCCGAGCCCTGTCAAAGCGGAAAGGCCCCCCACCGCTCTCCGAAGAGAGCGGCGGGGGGCCTTCCACCAGGCACTTTAGAGGTCGAAGATTTACAGCACCAGTTCTCCGACCTGCAACGATCACCGATCTCAAGATCACCTTGCACGGATCCTGCACAGGCCCCCGGCTTCGCGCCTTCCCGGCGCCGCCACCTCGCACTCGGGATGGGGTGCACACGGCCACTGGACCGGCTTCGGCGGTGATCACTATGTGTGACGGCGAAATTGGTTCCAGATTCGTCCCGATGAACCCCCGTCGGCAGCACATCAGGCCGCCGTCGCGTACATGCTGCGGACCGCTGCCCGGACCTTGTCGCCAGCCGTCGCGACGGGCTTCACGTACTTCCTCAACGTGAACGCGGGGTCGGTGTGCCCGAGCCGGTCCGCGAGGGTGCAGACGTCCACGCCGGCGTCGACCATCATCGACGCGAAGAGGTGGCGGAGGGCGTGCATCATCTTGTCGCGGCACTTCTCCCACTTCCGGCCCTTGCCCACCGGCTTGTCGTTCAGCGCGCGGATCACGCCGATCGCCTCCAGCGCCGCCTTCCAGAGGTAGCCAAAGTAGTTCTTGTTGATCGGCTTCTTCTCGCGCGAGTAGAAGATGATGGAGACCGTCACCGGCTCGCCGTCCCGCGTGGCGTGCGGCAGGGTCACCGTCACCGGCGGGTACGTGGCCATGTGCTCCAGCAGCGCGTTCGCGACGTCCTCGCCCAGCTCGATCCACCGGTCTTTGGGGTTGCGGTCGTCCTCGCCCTTGGCGCCGTCGAAGACCATCACGGACCCGTCCCAGGCGATCTGGCGCTGGACGTGCAGCATCGGGCCGTCGGGGTGGTCCCAGAGGATGTCGTCCGGGGACAGGCCGAAGATCTCCCCCTGGCGCAGACCGAGCCCGCGGCCGACGTCCACGATCGCCTTGTAGGGGTCCGGCAGCTCGATCCGGATCTTCTCCGTCTGCTCCCAAGTCAGCGGCAGGCCCTTCGCCGCGGTCTTGGACCGGTGCGGCTTCGCCTGCTTCACGCTGAACGTGCGGACCGGGTTGCTCGGGATCAGCTTCGCGTCCACCGCGAGGTCGAACATCGACTGCATCTCGGAGAGGATGAGCCCCACGTAGGTCTCGTCGATGACCCCGCTCCGGTCCTTGATCCACCACAGGATGGTGAAGTTGGAGATGTCGGCGATCTCCATGCTTCCGATCTTGTGATCCTTGATGTGCACGCGGGTGCGCGACTCGATCTGATACTTCGACCTGGGGTTCTTGAACCTCTTGACCTCCAGCCACGTGTCGACGAGGGCGCCCATGAGCACCTTCCCGGCCTTCGGGCTGACGTGGGTACCGGCGGTCACGCCGGCCCGCATCTTGTCCTCGTAGTTCTTCGCGTCGACCTCGGTGGTGAACAGCTCCGACTCCTGGACTCCGGCGGGGTCTCGCCAGCGGGCCTGCCACCGCTTGCCCTTCCCGTGCACCTTCGACACGAACTTGTTGTGCCCGTGCTTCTTCACGGTGCAGCGCACGACGCCGGGGTGCCGCTCCTCGCACTCGGCCGGAGAGCTGTGGGGGCACTCGATCGCAGCTCTCGGGGGGCGGGCCAGATGCCAATTGTCGTAGGGCACGCAGGATCTCCTAGTGGTGGTGAAGGAAGGGAAGGGACCGACTACGCGCTCTGCTGGGCGACCTGGGCGGCCCACCACGCGTCAACGTCGGACCACGTGTAGCGGAGGTGCTTGCCGATCCGTACGGCCGGCGGCCCGTAGCCCTTGTGACGCCACTGGTAGAGCGTCCCGACCGGGACTTGCAGGTAGGCCGCTACCTCTTCGGGGGTGGCCTTGGGGTGCCGGTCCAGTTCCGGCTTCCGCGCGGTCATGACCGACCGCCGGGGATCAGAAGCGTACATGCCGCGACGGTGCTCAACAGGTGTTCTGTGCAGGGGAATTGCAAGGAGAGATCCTTACCGCTCCGGGCCCCAGGGCGCCGCACCACACAGCGCCTCGGCGACGTTCACGGCAGGTACCGGGCGATTCGCCTCACAGGGCCCTCGCCGACGATCACATCATTTGACCGGCGCCGAATCACGGACCCGGATGCAGGTTCACCTGCTCAGCCGATGAACATCCCGCGATTGCCCGGCAATCTGATCACATGACGATTGAACTCCCCGCAGGAGTCTCCATGGTGGACGCCTTCGAAATGTCCTTTCGCGCGATGGGAAAGCGCCCGCGCGAAGCCCGAGTGATGGCGATCGGGTGCTTCGACCCGACACAGGTGACGGTCGAGGACCTCTATGCCGCGATCGAGGCCGACGAAGCGGAGGTGCGCGATCGTGAGCACGCCAGGCAACTTGAGCACGCTCGGGCACAACGTACCCGGCTTGTGGAACGGGAGGCCCGCTACGAGGACCCCGAGAGGCAGGAAGCATGGCGGGAAGTGCGGGAAGATCTGCTAGCCGACTGCGACCAGCGGATCCGCGACCTGGAGCAGCACTGCTGAACCACATGAACGGCCGGAGCCGTCCCTGATGGCCGTCTCCGCTGGCGCCAACCTGCACCGACACGCCGAGTTGTTAATCCCGCGCGCGTGGAATTCCGCCTGCTGGGTTGATTCTCATTCTTCAACAGGGCTGCAACCGCTAGATGTTGTGGTTCCCCCAACTTTCTTGCTGCGCAGCGATGCGCTGATCCGCTACGGACCAATTCGACGATGGTCGGCCCGGTTTAAGCTGCCCGGGTGATCTCTGGGAGGAAACCTTTCCCCCCGCTTGTCGCGGCGCCAGGCTGGAGGGCGTGACCTTTCCTCGTAACCCTCTCCCGTCCGGCGGCTACCTCGTACCCGATCTGTTGGAAGGCGAGCTGCTGGTCTTCCGCCCGATGGGGCTGAAGCTCAACGAGTACGGCCACGAGGAGATCCTGACCGATGTTCTGGCGGTGCGGGACCGGACGGTGGGCATCGCGCCCAACGTGAAGGTGAAGCAGAAGTTCCTCGTGCCGACTCTGAAGGAGTTCCTGCCTCAGCCGGGCCGCGATCTTGAGAACCCGGAGGAGCGGATTACTGCCGGCTACATCATGAAGATTCAGTCACCCTGGGTTCTGGCGCCGCACTCTTTGAGGGATGCCGCTGTGGTGCGGAAGATGTGCCGGATCGCTGAGTGGATTCCCGCGGAGGATTCCGACTAGGCCGCGCTCTTGGTGCGTATCGCTTGTTCCGTACCGAAGACAACCCGGTACCCGATGGACAAGCGCGCGTGACGAAGCGACCGGAGGGAGCGGCGTCACACGTGGAAGCGAAGGCGACCGTAGGGAGCCAAGCGCCACCAGCTGTGAAGCAAAAGCAACATAGCTTGAGTCGCTTGGCTCCCTACGGTCGCCTTCGCTCACTCGCCATCGCTCAGCTCCCTTCGGTCGCCGAGCATGTCGTGAGGGGACGGACGGAACAGCTGGAACGGGACAGCAGGCGAGACGAAGTGCTGAAGCCTCAGCAGACACGGCGCTTTTGCTGACGGTAAGAGCCCACGATAGAGAGCCCTTGCGGCGCATGGCCAAGGTGCCTCTGCTTGATAGCCCGCCGACTGTCGTTTGATAGTCCATGGGCTATCAAACCGGGGCGCGGTCCACCGCCCGAACAGCGCTATCAGCGGTGAAAGTTTTCGCATAGGCTGAGTCTGGCAAGGCCGCACAGCGGGGCGGATGGGCCGCAGCGACAGGACATCCCCTCGGTGCAGGAGCACTGAATGCCCCGCAATGCCCCCCGGGTTCGGCGGCTGAACGCCGTCAACGAGACCACCGGCGAGATCACCAATTTCAACGTCGTCGCGGACGGCGAGCCGTTCTACTCCTACGGCTTCGTCAGCAAGCAGTACGCGATGCTCGACTTCTCCTTCTGGCGTATCGCCGAGGAACACAACTTCACAGGGTTCGATTACCGCCTCTACGGGTTCTTCTACGAACGGCAGTCCCGGAAGGATCCCGGGCGCGTCATTATCAAGAGCCAGCGGTGGATCGCCGAGCAGATGGGGACCAAGCAGGCCAACGTCTCGGCCTCGCTCAAGAAGCTCCGCACCTCGCGGCTGCTGTATTCCGAGTCCCGGACCGTCTGGTACCTCAACCCGCAGATCGCGTACTGCGGGAACGGGAAGACCCACGGCGACGCCATCCAGGCCATGCCGGACGGTTCGTTCATCTACGTCACCCCCGACAAGAGCGCCGCGTAAGACGGAAGGGAAACGGATCATGACGAGCTCCGCGGACAACCTCGTGCGGTTCCGGCGGCGACGCCGGCCGACCGTACGCTTCGACCTGTCCCCGGCGGCCTACCGCGTGCTGTTCTTCATGACGAGCCGACAGAAGTCCGGGGAGCCCGGGGTCGCCATCACGGGCACGCAGACCGAGATGGCCCGCGTTCTGGGGAACTCCCAGCCGACCATTTCCAAGGCGCTCCGCGAGCTGCGGGAGGCCGGAGTCATCCGCCCCATCGTCTCGGGCGTCTGGAACATCCACGCCGACTACATGTTCGGCGGGTTCAAGCCGGTGGACAACGTCGTCTCGTTGCCCTTCGTGGCCTGAACATGCAGCGGCCCCCGCTGCCTCGGAGGGGGTTCAGCGGGGGCCAGGACCCTTCCAGGGTATCCACCTGGGCGATTGCCGCAATAGTCGATAAACGGGTGAAACGGATCAGTTCATGGAGCAGCACCCCGAGCGCATGCCCTGGGAAGAGGACCCGGACGTCATCGTGGCCCTGAACAAGATCATGCTCCTCGGAATCGGACCGAGCGGGGAGAACCTTGCGCCCCGCGGCTTCGAGGTGCCGGACCCCTCCAGCAAGTTGTGCGTGCGGAGCGACGTCTGAGGGGTACGAGGGTTCACCCGGCCGGAGTCGTTAGCGCCGTAACTCACGCCGGGCAGGCTGCTCGTATGACGAACTTCCCCCAGGTGGAGGCCGGCGAATGAGCAAGACCGAACCCCGCATCGTGGCCGCCATCCCCGGCGGCGGCTACGTCTTCAACGAGCAGGTGGGCGACCGGACCGCTTCCATCCCGGTCCTGGCGTGGCTGATCTACGACGACGGCGACGTGCAGGCCGTCGACTGCCTCGGTGACCACCTCAAGGGCACCGTCGCCGGACCGTTCAAGGACTGGCCCGCCTTCCAAACACCTCCGCGGGACGGCCTCGCCTCATGACCGACGACCTGCGCCTGATGGTCAGCCTGACCGACGACGAAGCCCGCGCGGCGGAGGAGATCGGCATCCAGGTGTACCACCGGGAGGACGGCACGCCGATGATGCTGCTGAACGACCACACGGCGCACTGCGTGGAGCTCTACGCCGCGGTCCGGCGCTACCGGCACGAGGACGCCGTGACGGCGCGGCAGCTGCTGGCCCAGCTGGACGATCCCAGGACGTAGGACAACACGAGACCCTCGTTGGCCCCCGGTTTCGGCCGGGGGCCTGCGCTAACAACCGCACGACCACCGAACCCACAATCGCGATATGGACCGTGACCTGACCGCGCACTTCGGCGCCGGCGCCCGCGAAGCACCGCAGCCGACTGCGCGCCGCGTCCAGCAGGCCGCCCCTGGGTCGCTGCCGCCCCGCCCCGTACGAACCGACGACCGCGCGGAGTTCGTGGCGTACGCGGGCACGTGGCGCGATCCGCAGTACCCCGTGGACGACCTCGAAGACGGCGAAGTCGTCGAGGAGTGGGACGAAGACGAGGACAACCAGGACCACGGCGAGGGATGGGACTTCATCCCGCTCGGCGGCCGTCGCTAAATCCGGTGCCACGCAGTCACGTAGCTGCGTGAACCGCTACTCGTCGGCTGTCCCCGTCGTCACGTGCAGCACCGCCGACTTGGGCCCGGATCCCGCCGACCCCACCGCTGCGATCTGGAGGGCGTACGCGGTCGACGGCCTGAGCTTGACCCAGGAAGTCACGGGCGGCTCGCCGGAGGTGGCGTTGAACCCGCCCACGATGACGTTGCGGAGCGGCCCAAGCGTCAGCGACGGCGTGTCCGGCGGGGTGTCGCCCTCGGCGATGTAGAGCAAGTGCCCGGTGACGCCGAGTCCGTCGAGCCCCGCCGAGCCGCTCGTGGCGCTGCTGGCGGGGATCTGCCCGACGTCGGAGCTCCAGTACAGCTGCATGCCCTTGTACGACACGTTCCCGCCGTCCTGCGGGGAAAGCCACAGCGGGGCCGCGGGGAGCGGTGCAGAGCCGTATGGGGGTGTCCACGTCGCGCGGTCGGCTTCGATCTCCTCCGGTGTCGCCGGGGGCCACTCCGTGCGCGTCGACTCCCCGTCCGCGTCGGTCAGCGGATACGGGTCCGATGTGTAGTCGCCGCCAGCGTGGAAGGGGGTCTTCTTGTCCTTGATGCTCACAGCCGACTCCAGGAGAAAAAGAGAATGTAATTCTCAATTCTCCCATCCAGCACAAAAAGAATGTGTGACGCGGACAGCGCGAAGGCCCCGAACTCCAGGAGGGAACGGGGCCTTCGTCGTCTACCTGCCGTGCCTGCGCAACCAGTTCCGGGCCCGAGAGCGGTCCTTCGCACTGACGCCCCACGCCGCGGCGTACTCGTACTCGCTGGCCTTCGCGTGCCACACCTCGCCCTGTTGCCAGGACCAGTGAGGCGGAAGGTGCCCGGTGGTGCGGATGTAGTGGTCGGTGCGCTCGCCGGGCAACATCGGCCGGCGCTCAGTGTGCGTTGTGGACATGGGTTTCCCTCTCGGGCAGGGCTCACCGGTCACCGGATGATGACCGGTCCCTGTCCACGTCAAGCCGCGCCGAGAATCAGCAGCGGTAGGCGCCTGAACCCGTAGCGGGCCGTACAGGGAGACGGGGCGCGTACTCGTGGCCACGCTACGGGGGCTACGAGCGCGAAGGGAAGTGAAGTCGCCCGGATGGAGTCAGGGCATGAAGAAGCCCCGCCGGCCTCTTGCGAGGTAGCACCCGACGGGGCTGTGAGATCCGGTGTGACGCGGAGTTCTCGTTGAAGAACTTAGCACATCTGATAGCCTCCTCGGAGGCCACTGCTTTCCCCGCCGGCCACTGCCTCCGCGAATATCTCAATTCGCGTTCGAGGAATCAGGTGGGATAATTCGGGCATTTATCACCTAATGGTGGGTACCCCCTCAACTGCCCACGGAATGCGCCTAGTTGGGCAACCAGGGCATCGCCTTTAGTGCAAATGAAATCTCATATCCTGGTCGTGATATTCCTCGCCTTTCTTTTTTCTCCCGAACCCCCTATGCTGCGCCCCTTTCCGCGATAATTGACCCATGCCCATTCGGGCACGCCCGCTAGCACCGGGCGCACGGTGTGACGATTCGCGATAGGGGTTTCTCGAAAATGACCACGGACACAAGGGCACCGCACACCCAAATTCAGGAACTCATGCGGGAACACCGTCTCACGAGCCTCACTGCCGTGGCAGGCAAGCACGGCGAGACGCTGGCCTACCGCGCGGAGCGTCCCATCCGGGGCCGCTACGACCAGGTGACGACGTTCTACTACGTGATCACCCTCGACGGCCGGTACCTCGACAAGGGATTCAAGTCCCCCGGCGCCGTTACGAAGTGGGTACGCGAGCACTCCGCCG
This sequence comes from Streptomyces sp. NPDC057010, assembly GCF_042673805.1. Classification (NCBI taxonomy): domain Bacteria; kingdom Bacillati; phylum Actinomycetota; class Actinomycetes; order Kitasatosporales; family Streptomycetaceae; genus Streptomyces; species Streptomyces sp. NPDC057010. Next base: position 36,527 of record NZ_JBHUSC010000028.1, read on the forward strand.
AGATTTCGGCCGAGTCTGTCGAGGACCCGAGTAATCAGGTCGAACCGGAAATGGTCGAGACCGAGGACGACATCACGGACCCGAACACTCCCGTTGGTCGGCAGGCATGGTCTGTCGTCAAGCTGTCCCGTGACGCTCAGAAGTACGCGACGCAGGCGGAGGAGCACGCCCAGGAAGCGGAGCGGCTCGCGCTGGAAACGGCCTGCTACGCGGATATCTCCGAAGTCTCTCGGACTGTGCGGGCAGTCGAGGAGCGGATTTCCGAGGCGCAGCGGCACACGGACCTGATCCGGCCGGAATTCGATGCGGCCGAGCGGCTGTACCGGCGGGCCCGTTGGGCTCACGCTGCGGCGTACCGCATCTCTAGCGTGATGTTCTTCTCTGACGGCCCGTGGGATGCCGTGATGGATGACTGGACGGAGCGCAGCAGCGATGCCCACGCGTCCGCCATGGAATACCGGGACCGCGCCGAGGGTGCGATTCAGGATGCCGGGGACGACGTCCGCCGCGCGGAACGTCAGCTTGACCGTGCATGCGCGGTCTGCGGCTGCTGGTACCCGTGCACGCGGTCCGGGCGTGAGCTGATCGCCGATCTGTATGAGCGTGGCGGGTACACGTGCGGTTGCGGGGGCGCCGTCGAGGCCGACGACGTTCCGGAGCCGGTTGAGCCGTGCGCGGGTCAGATCAGCTTCGACGACGTGCCGGAGCCGGAATTCCCCGTATCCCTCGCGGCCGGTGAGTCGGTGGCCCCGTACGAGGGTGAGCACCACCGTGCCGAGGACGACGGCTACGACTGGGCGTTCACCACGGCGGCCGGTCATGAGTTCCGGCTGTGCGCGCGCTCGTACAACCGGGATGAGTGGCAGGTGGCGCGGGCCCCGTTCACCGCTAGCGGGGCGTCCGGCGGCTGGTTCTGGTGGGCGGAGCCGTACGAGGGGCACAACGACCCCGTACACCTGGCGGCGGCCGTCGAGTGGTGCCGAAAGGACTCGGCATCGCGGGCGTGGGCGGCAGGCGTCTGGGCGCGGCACGGGCACATCAACGAGGAGCGCGTTCCGTGGTCGGCTGAGACCGTCGAAACGGAGCTTGAGCCGCGCGTGTGGCGCGTCGAGCGGTACGGGCGCGTCGGTCTCAAGGCTCAGTACCCGTGGGGCTGGGAGCGGTCGGCGGACGGCGCGTTCACCGAGGCGCCGATCACGGGCAACACGGACGGGATGTTCCGCAAGCGCGCCGACTTCTACCTGACCGTGGCCGGGCTGGAGGAGATCCCGACCGAGCGTTGGGTGATCGCGGGTGTGGACGCCTCGCACGGCAAGGACGCGCGGGAGTGCGGTCCCGGCGGCTGGGAGCACGGGGGGTGCCGTGCCCGTAAGTCCGAGGGCCGGTTCCTCGTGGACGTCCTCGCCGAGGACGGTGTGACGGTCATGGGCCGGGTCGGCGCGTGCGCGGAGCACCTGGCGCGGCGGCTGTTCGAGGTGCACGGCCACGAGGGCGAGCCGTGGGACGTCGCGCACAAGGCGGCGGGCAAGGTCGGCGGTTCCATGGGCTCTTGGCTGGACTGGAAGGAGCGGCTCTACGCGCTGACCGCGCAGATGCTGACGGCGGCCCTGGAGGCGGGCGAGACCAACCCCCGCCCCGACGCCGTGGCGGTGCTGCTGGGAGAAGCCCGGGTGATGGGTGAGCAGCAGGCCGCGAAGGCAGCGCGGAAGGCTGCCAGGACGGCGCACGAGACCACGGTGACCGAGCGGGACGGGTTCTTCATCCCCTCGTGCTCGTGCGGCTGGGTGCAGGACAACGGGGCCTTTCAGCGAGAGGACTTCGCCGAGATGCGCGCGGGCATGCACCGACGTCAGCCGGAATTCGATGTGGACCGGCCGCAGCCGGAGGAGAAGCAGGACCAGGGGGAGAACACGGTGGGGCGGGGCAGCATGGCGCCGAAGAAGAAGGTCGCGCCCAAGGTCGGCGACATCGTCTTCAGCGACAAGAAGACGTTCCCGTGCGTCGCGGAGATCCTGGGTCACCGCTACGTGGTGCGGAAGCTCGCCGGATCCTTCTCTGCCCAGCACGAGCACGCGGACGGGGCCCGGCTGATCTTCGAGGGCGAGGACCCGAAGAACATCTGCCGGACGGGCGGGGACATGTTCCCGAACCTGCCCGCGCTCAAGCGGGCGATCCTCGCGGACGCGGTGACCCGTGGTGAGCAGCAGGCGGAGCCGACGGCCGAGCAGCCGACCGAGGACGGGACTGCGCACCTGCCGAAGGCCCTGCGCCTGGCCCTGGCGCGCGACGCTGCTGAGGAGCAGGAGGAGCAGCAGCCGGTCACGCACGCCGACCTGTTCGCGGTCGACGGCGAGGAGCTGGTGACCCTCCTGGAGTCCCTGACGGAGGAGCAGCGGGAGACGCTGGCCGCGCCGTGGCCGGTGCGGTGGCTCTACCCGGCGGAGAAGCCCAGGGGGCTGAACTTCTGCGCGGGCTGCGGCGGGGGCTGCAAGGGCAAGCGGCTGGTGTCGGACACGGACATGATCTGTGTCGATCTGGCGGGCGACGCGGTGGCGACCTCGGAGGCGGCGGGCTGCACGGTGCTGCGCGCGGACGTGAAGACGCTGAACCCTGAACACCCCGCGCTGCGGTTCACCCACGACGTCATGTTCACGATGCCGTGCCCGGATTTCACGGTGGCTGGTACGGGCGCCGGTCGTGCTCCGGAGAACCTGGAGATCCTGGTCGAGGCGATCAACCAGGTCGGGTTCATGTACGGCAACTACGAGAAGGACGGCACGGAGTACTGCACCCACGAGGAGGACGGCGAGGAGTGCACCTGGGAGGAGGGGTGCTTCTCCTCGTACGGGGAGCGCACCGATCACACGGTGGCGGACATGTGGGCGCTCGTCGAGGGCATGACGGCCAAGACGGCGGGGCTGATGCTGGCCCCGGTGATCTGGTGCCTGGGCCTGCGGTACATCGGCGCCCCGCTCACCCGGATCGTCATCGAGCAGGCCGCCCTGCTGCCCGAGCAGGTCAAGGAGGACATCTGGCTTGAGCTGGTGACGGCCGGGTGCGAGCAGGCGGAATGGGACGTCATTGACGCTGCCGATTTCGGGTCTCCGAGCAACCGCAAGCGCTCGATCATGGCGGCGCACTGGTACCGGCGCCCGGGGATGCCGCAGGCCCCGGGGATCACCACGCTGGCTCATGAGGCGATCGGCTGGGAGCCGGACGCGGAGGTGAACACGCGGGGGGTGCGGAAGACCAGCGGGGGCAACAACTTCCGCATGGACGGCCGCACCAGCCGTCATCCGGAGCCGAAGCCGATCAACGGCATCACCTCGAAGATCCGAGGCTGGTACAACGCGGCCACGGGACGCCGGTTCACGATCGAGGAAGTGTGCCTCCTGGTCGGCCTGCCCGCGGACTACCCGGTGGTGGGGTCGCGCTCCTCGAAGACGCAGCAGCTCGGCGACGTCTTTTCTCCTCTCGTGTCCCTGGCCGTGTGGGGTCAGCTCCTCGGGGTGCCGTGGCGGGAGATGCTTCGCCGCTACCTGAGCGAGCTGTACCCGCAGGTGCACGGCGCCGACACGGAAGAAATTCCGGCCCAGATTCCAGCCGGCGAGTCCGCCGAGGTCGGGGAGGAAGTTCCTGCGCTTGCCGACACGGAGGAAAAGCCGGACGCCGCGGAGTGCGACCACCGATACGCGTGGCTCACCGTCGACCAAGCCGCTGAGGACGGCCGCGGCGTGGCTGTCGGGTGTGCCGACGGGTGCCAGCGGCTCACCCGCAAGGGGAAGTCCCGAACGTCGGCCCTGGCCCTGGCCGAGTGCGAGAGCTGCGAGGTGACGGGCGAGTGGGAGCGCGTGAGCGACACCGTGGAGCGGGTGGCCGTGGTGTGGGCCCCGAAGCGGGACGTGCCGACCATGCGCGAGACCCTGGAGAAGCACGTCGGGCCCGACTGGAAGCCGATCGAAGCCACCGCCGAGCCGGAGTTCGCCGAGGAGCCGGAGGAGCCGAAGCGATACCAGGGACCGCTCACCCGGCAGCAGAAGCGGGCGGCATGGCGCCTGCACGCGGGTGAGCCTCGGGTGACGGTGACCCCGCTGGACGCGGGCGGCGTCGCCGTCAGCATCAACGACGGGTCCTCGTTCGTGGACCTGCGCCCGGCCCTGGAGGCCGCCCCGGTGCGGCCGATGCTGGAGGCGGCACCCGTAGTGCTGCCGGTGACGGGTAGGGCGTACTGGGAGCCGGGGCAGCGCGTGACGCTGGCCGGACGGGCCGGGACGACGCGCTACAGCACCTTCGACGGGGTGCGGGTGGAGTGGGACGACGCGCCGCAGGTGTGCGACTACGTGCGTCCTCAGCAGCTGTGGGTGGAAGGCACCGAGCCGCAGCCGGAGCCGCGGGGGTGGTTCGAGCCGGTCGCCGCTCCCACGTTCGTCGAGAACGACGGCGACGCGATCGACTACGCGGCGATCAGCGCAGCCAACAGGGCCGCACGCGAAGAGGAGCTGACGGCGGAGCTGCTGACGGAGGAGCTTCGGGAGCAGCCCGAGGAGCTGGACGCCCCGTCGATGACGTGGGATGAGCTGGAATCGTCGCTCGATGCTCTGTGGCGGGAGCTGCGCGGGGAGCAGGAGGAGACGACGCCAGGGCTGGACTGGGAGGAGCTGACGGCGGAGTTGTCCACGCTGGGGGGTGAGCTGCGACGGCCGGAGCCGGTGGCGACGCCGGTCCGGGTACCCCGCACGCTGCGGCGGGACCTGATGAGCATTGCGGCGGCGGGGGCACTGGTGACGCTGGTCGGGGCGAGCGTGGCGGAGGTGGTGCCGCCCCTTGGGTGACCCCGGTGGGGCCGGGCGGTGTAGGAGCTGCGCCGCCTGGCCTCGGAGGGGGGGAGCGGCAGGGGCAGCACCAATGAAACCGCGCCCTTTGGCCGCCGAAAGGTAAACGAGCCGTTGACCGCTCCCACCGCCAGGGGATCACGGCCGCGGCGGGATCCGGTAGCGCGGCCAGCGAGGACGGCACCGGTGCAAAAACGGCCACTACGCGGCCGGCTGCAAGTTACCGGATCAGGATTTCCGCTGCTGATCATCGGTTCATGACGATCAATGCAGCCGAGGAGTCAGCACCAAAGCGCAGGAACGCCGCGACGTTCAGTCGGCCGCTGACTCGCCAGCAGATGAGCCATCAGCGTGTGGTCGAGTGGCGCCGACCCGAGGGGCACCCCGTGGTCGGGATGCTCGCGTACCGCTCCGCTCCCGACGATGAACACGCGAAGTGGCTCGTGGTGCCGGTAGCCAACGGGGTCACGGTCCTGCGCGTGCCGTGGCCGGCGGTGGAGGCTGGTGAGTTCTTCGGAACCGGCGTGGGGGTTCTCTCGGTCGAACAGCAACGCACGATCGGCCGGTGGCTGCGGGCTGAGCTGCCGGAGTAGGCGCCGCGGTTGGGCGCCGGGTTGTACGCAGCAGTTGGCGAGTCACAGGTGGGAAACGCGTTTCCCACTCGGCCGGCGAGAGTGTCCCCCATGGGGGACTCGGGATCGAAGCGTAAATGGTGCGTTCGAAACAACCCGGCATGAAGTAGAAGTATGCGGGCGCCAAGGCGTCCAAGATCCGGACGAGCCTGCGCCGGGTCCATGACTCCGAATAAGGTACAGATATTGCGAGTGTTGACACGCTCTGCGGAGCGAAGGGGGACAGAAGTGATCGAAGGTGTGGAATCGGGACTCGCCACGGTGCGAACCGGTGTTGGCGTCCCGCGCCAGATCCAGCGGCCGGAGGAGTACGACGAGCAGACCCGGGCCGGGCTGGACTACGTAGACGACATCGCCGCCGAGAAGGTGGCCGCCGGCCGTCCCGACAACACCGTCACCGCCTACGCCCAGGACTGGAAGGCGTGGGAGAAGTTCTGCGCCGAGAAGCAGCTACCTCTCCTCGCGATCCGGTCCGGCACGCTCGTGTGGTTCGTCGAATGGCTCTGGGAGCAGCCCGGCAGGAAGGCGGGAAGCCGAACCGCGCCGTCCACCATCGACCGCCGCATCACCGGCATCGTCGTATCCGCCCGCGTCGACCACAAGCTGACGTTGGAGCACGGCGTGGCCAAGCAGGCGCGAGCCCGCCTGACGCAGCTCAAGGACGAGTTGGCCAAGAGCCCCGAGACCCGAGGCCGCGGTAAGGCTCCGGCCCTGAAGATTCCGCACCTCCAGCTGATCAGCGCCGCCCTTCCGGACAACCTCCGCGGCCTCCGCGACCGCGCCCTGGTGCTCGTGCACTTCGCCCTCGCCGGCCGGGAACACGAAATCGCGTGGCTGCGGAACCGGCACATCACGCTCACCGACGAGGGCCTGGTGGTGGACGTCGCGGTGTCCAAGGTCAAGCCCCGCACCGTCGGCATTCCCTACGGAACGCGCCTCGCCACCTGCCCCGTACGGAACTGGGTCAAGTACAAGGAAGCCGTCGAGGAGCTGACCGGGGAGCCGCTCAATCCCGACGAGTTCGCGTTCCGCAGGATCCACGCCAAGGGGAAATCGCTCATGGCCGGCGGCATCACCCCCGAAGCCGTCGGCGACGTCGTCACCAGCGCCGGGGAGATCGCGGGGATCGAGATCAGGTTCACCGGACACAGCCCCCGCCGAGGCTTCGCCACCGAATCCGTGAAGAAGGGCAAGGAGCGGGAAGCGAAGCGGCAGGGCGGATGGGCCAAGGCCAGCCGCGCCTTCGAGGAGTACGTGGAGGAAGGCGGACTGTTCGAGGACAACGCGCTGCATGGCATCGGCTTGTAGCGGCTGCCGTCCAAGCCCCCGTTAGTTCATGAGCGGGGGCATTCATTTATTTGAGCAGCAGTTTCTCGTCCTGCCGGACGGCGTACATCTCCAGGCGGTAGCCCAACGCTGCGAGGTAGGAAGCCAGCCGGCCGGGAACGTGCGATTCCTCGTGCTCGAAATTTCCGACCGCCGAGCGGGAGACGTCCATCAGCTTGGCGACTTCGTCCTGGGACAGCTTCAGGAGCTTCCGCAGATCCTTCACCGGCACTTCTTCAACCTCGATCGCCGGCCGCGGTTCATCGAGCAGCGTCATGGGGTCGAAAAACTCTATGTCATCCTCCGCTCCCAGATCAGATGCAGCAACGTAGGAAGGCGGCAGGTTCCACGGCATCGAGCTTTTCCCTTCGGATGACACCTATTCGTGTCATGACACCGATCGGTGTCATTTGGCGCTGCTGCAATTTTCCACGAAAGATCAACGAAGGGGAATGTTGAAAGTCAAGGATGTTGTGATGTGAGGAATGCCACTGCCTCCGGAGCCAGGCGCCGGCCGGGCTGCCCTGCCTGGCTCTAGCAGGGTGTTAGGCAGGGTGTTGCTGGAGCTGTGCCCTGCTGGCGTGGCGTGAGAACTAAGCGAAATACTTCTTCTGCCAATGCATTCTTCTGGCTACGGCAGGAGCAGGCGCCCGGCCCGGCGAGCGTGGCGTACGTAGGGGAAGCAGTACCTATGTATGTAGAAGGGCACATTGCTTGGGCCCCCCGGAAAATCTTTCCCCGTCTCTTCGGGCACCGCGGATACCTACTTGCAAGGGAAGCTCTTCGCCCCGCCGACGTCCTGCATGCGGATCCGCCACATCTGGCGGACCTCTATTCACCTCGACATTTTCCCGTTAACACCATCAACCCGCAGTGGTGAATGCTGGTGGCATGGACGACCCGACAGTCTTCACCAATACCGCGGACCGGCGTATGCCGGCGCTGCTGCGATACCCGGATGACGCCGATCCTGGTCTCATCCTCCGCGAGTTCCCCCCTGACTTCTTCACCTGGAGTCAGCAGTGGGGGTGTCCGACATTCCCCGCCAACCGTGTCACCGATGTCGTTCGTTCTCTGCACCGCCACTTCACGTACGTATCCGTCAGGAGCGGACCTTCCGAAAGGGAGCTGGAGCGGAGTAACCGAGTACACCGCAGCGCATCGGCGCTCACATGAACGGCCGGTTTGCCTCTCCCGGTCGAAGGGGCCCCGTATTCGCCAGCGGGGCCCCGCACCTTCTTTCAGGCTTCCTTGTAGCCGCTCTCTGCGCCGCCTACAAACTGCCGGTTAACCAGCGCGCCGCTGTTCTGCTTCACCGCCCCCGACCTGTACCGGCTGGTGTCGCCGTAGTAGTGGCGGACAGCGGCGTCGTACTCCGTCGAATCGTCCACGACCATGCGCCGCGTGTGGGCGTTGGTCATCTTCCCCTCGCCCTCGTTCCTCACGGACGTGGAGTAGGAACCGCACGGGCGCACCGCCGGATTCTCCCGAGTGTCGGGGCGCTGCATGTCGGGGTGAAGTCCCCATTGGCTGTAGTCGACGCCGGGGCGGTGGTACGGATCGTCATCGGCAAAGCGGAAGTTGTTGATCGAAGGGGCATGTGCCTGACACAGCAGCTCATCGACCGTGCGGCGGGCGCGGTCCGGCGAATCATCCATGGGTACACGGACACCTTGGTTACGCGCATTCATGGGGACCTCCTTTGTGGGGCTTACTGCTGATTATCCCCGCCGAATTTTCTTCAAGTGAAAGAGAGAAAGACATGAACGACTTCTGGGCGCGTAAGGCGCAGGAACGGGCCGAGCAGCAGCGTCAGGCCGAGCAGGAGGCGATGGCAGCGCAGCTGACCTACCGGAACCCCAACCTCGGTGGCTGGAGCCAGGCGGCGGTCGAGAAGCGGCGCGCGGAGGTGGCACGCAACAAGGCAGCGGAAGCGGCCGTAGGGGTGGGTCAGTCCGTGGGTGAGCGGATGCAGAGGGAGTACGCGCTTCGTGCTTTCCAGGCCCGCGGCGTGGACGCGGCGACGCTGGAAGCAAGGCCGGCCGCGGTGTACGGGGACGTGTCCTGAGATGGACGCCGGGCGTGTTTCAGCGCCGCCGGAGCGCTGGAGGGCAGCGTACGAGTCCGCGGAACGTGTGTACCAGCCTCCGCCGCCGGACGTCAGCAGGGCGCCGGTGGGGACGCGTAAGTACGCTCCTGGACCCGACGGGACGCATTGGGCCTCGGGGGTGCTGTGGTGGCGGGTGGTCATGGGCGAGGCGCTGTTCTACGTCCACCCCCGCCGCATCACGGCCTACAACGGCCACAAGCACGTCGATGTCGTGGTGGTCGACGTACGCCGCAAGGGGCAGGAGCTGGACAGCGTTGCTGTCCCCTCTCCCGCGCTTTCGAGAGATCTGGAGATGTGGGCGGGCCGCTGGATCGCGGTACGGATTCTGCGGGACGGGAAGCGCCGGCCTTGGCGTGCGATGCCCGTAACCGATGGGCCCTGGGCGGCCACCGCCGACGAGCTGAACGCCGATCTCTGAGGAGGTATGGCTACCACTGCGGGTGTGGCACATCGGCTGCACCCGGGGCCCTTGCAATCACTGGGCCGTGACCTCCAGGGAGTTACTCGCTGGAGCCGGTGCACCTCACCCGCTGTTCCGCACACCCCTGTCATTCGTCCGACACCCCTTCGGGTCTTTTCGGGAAAGCACCTCCCAGTGGTGTCTCCTCAGATTGGAGCCGACATGAACCTTCCCGAGTTCCTCCACCGCTGGTGGCCGAGCGTGGAGCCGATCATCGACCTCACTACTCCCGAGGCGCGCGCGGAGGCGGCTGCGGCGTATCCGGCAGCGAAGGCCAAGGGCCACATCGTCGACTTCCACGCGGCCCCGCAGGAACCGCCCCGGCACCGCCCCCGCATGACGCCGCCGTGCCCCATCGCGATCATTCGGAAGTCCGACGGGGCGAGGTGGAGCTGATGAGCAGCAAGCGGCGCCGGAACGTCGTCCGGAGCGGCCCCGTCGTGGGCAGGGACGCCCGGCGCGAGCACCTGGAGGCGGCCATCATGGAGGAGCCGCCGGAGACGCCTACGGCGGCTTATGAGGGCCCGACGCCGCCCAGCTGGATGAAGAGGCCCAAGGTCGTCTACAACGTCCGCAATCAGCCTGTGGAATGGGTCGACGAGTGGCCATACGACGAGTGGGCGCATCGCGTAGGCCGTGCAAAAGGAGACTTGCTGATTCTTGACCGGCTCTCCGAGGAAGAGGATGTGAACGAGGCGGAGCCTCCTTCGTGGATGCCGCACCGGACGAGCCGCAAGACCCCCTTGCAGGTGCTCAATCATCCTTCAGAGCGTCTCGATCTCGCGACGCGACTGAAGTACAACCTCATGGACAAGCCGTGGGTCGGCAAGAGCTGGCTTCGGGAGAATGCACGACTGCACCCCGAGGGTCTGCCCGCGGCCACGCCGGAGGAGGAAGAGATGCGGCGGGAGGCGCGCGACATTACGTGCTCGATCGCTCCTTGGTGGGACGAGTAGCCCCTGCATATGACACTGCCCCGCTCCCAGCAGCACCGGGGAGCGGGCCAGTGTCATGTCCGGGTCAGTGACTGATGAGCAGCTCGACGTGATCGACCGCGGCCTGGGTGGACTCGATCAGTCCGGCGTCGCCCTTGGCGAGCCGCAGACGCCGGGCCTCCCAGAGATGGGCGCGGGCGCATTCGAGGTCGCCACGCTCCATGAGGTGCTTGCCGAAGTGCTGGAGTGCGAAGTCGACGAGGTCGGGGTGCTGCTCCTGGGCGGCGTCCAGGGCCTCGCGGTAGAGCGCATCAGCGGTCTCGGCCGCACCGGCATAGCGGTACGCGTCGCCCAGGTTCAGCTGGGTGGCGATGGCGGCGCGGGTGCTGCCGCTGGCGGTGGCCATGTCGAGGGCCTGGTGCAGGAAGGCACGAGCGTCCTGGTGCTCGCCGAGGACCAGCAGGCCGATGCCGACCCACCGCGCTCGGGTCCTGGCGGCGTCCGTGTCCTCGGGGAGCGTCCGAAGTTCCTCGCGGAGCTCCTCGACGGCGGCGTTCAGCTGCGCGCGGTCCGTGGGGACCATGCGCAGATCCTCGCCGTGTGTGATCAGGTGTTGGAGCACACGCTTCTCCCTACGGTCGGATGCCTCGGACCAGCAGGGTGCCGATGTGGCCGGGCGTGGGCGCGTCGATCTCGCGGACCTCGATGTCGGTAAAGCTGGCGTTCTCCATGAACTCGTGCCACTGGTGCAGGGGGTAGCTGTATCGGTAGGTGAACATCGCGGGCCCGGCGAAGCCGCCCTTGTACATGCCCTGTGGGCCGTAGGCGCCGGGGATGGCGGGGGGCTGGGAGAAGGTGAAGACGCCGCCGGGGTTGAGGGAGTTCGCCACGAGGGGGAAGAGGCGGGCGGGGTCGGTGAACCAGGCGGCGCCGAAGATCGAATAGACGGCGTCGAAGGTGCTTTCGGCGCCGGCCAGGTGGGCGAGGATCTCGGCGCACACGAACTCGATGCCGAGGTGGCCGTACTTCTCGGTGCTGTGGGCGACGGCGACCGGGGAGAGGTCCACGCCGGTGCCCTTGATGCCCTGCTCGGCGAGGTAGGCGAGCGCGCGGCCGGTGCCGTAGCCGATTTCCAGGACGGTAGCGGGGTCGCCGGGGATGCCGGGGCCGGGGTCGTTGGGGTGGTCCTTGTACTGGGTCCAGCGGAAGACGGGGTCGCCGTTGGAGGGGTCCTTCGTGGCGCTCTCGGCGAACTGGTCCCACAGGGCGCGCTCGTGCTCGTAGTTGTGCGGCGTGGTCATGGCGATGTCCTTCAGAAACGCGGGAGGGGCCCCGCCGGTCGCGCTGGCGAGGCCCACACCCTAGGGGCGGTTCGGTTGTGCATGTGCCGGATTCGGCCGCGGGTCGTCCGTCAGTGGGAGTCGGGCACCTTGGAGTCGCACGGCGAGCAGTCCGCGCCGTCCTTGGCCCACAGCTCCTGGTCCGGGGAGAACCCGCAGGAGGTCAGGAAGTCCGCGGTGCGGATGACCAGGCCGTCGGTGCGGCGCTTGATGAACGGCGCGTGGTGCTTGTACTTGCCGCCGTTGTAGAGGTCGCAGAACGCGAAGTAGACCGGGGTGTCGAGGATGACCTGGTGGACACCCTTGTCGACGATCTTGCCGACGCCGATGTGGACGTCCGGGTTCTCCATCGACGCGATCATGTACATCACCGCGTTGCCCAGGATGCGCTCGGCGGTCTCGCGGGTGTCCACCTCGTCGCGGAGCAGCAGCGCGATCTCGCGGTCCCAGACGGTCATGCCGTCGTCGAGGATGTTGACGGTCAGGTGCTGGATGTGCGGCGTGACCGCGTTCAGCAGCTCCTTCGGGTCGCGGGAACGGGCGGTGTTGCCGGTGCTCGGGTTCTCGATCATGACGGTCATGCGGTGGTGCTCCTCTCGATCTGTTCGAGTGGTGCAGGGGGTGGTGCTGTCCGCCCGGATCGGGGGCGGGGGTCTGGGGGTCACATCCCCTTGAGGTGCTCGCGGACGTGGCCGGCGAGGTCGCGGTAGTAGTCCGTGCGGTCCTCGGCCTGGAGGATCTGTGCGCACACGGTGAGGACGGCGACCCGGGCCTCGGGGCGGTCGAGGATGGGCGCGAACTCCTTGCGGACGCGGGCGGCGGTGTCCGGGGCGCGCAGGGCGTAGATGTGGAGGGTGGCGGCGTCGAAGCCGTACGGTCCGGTGCCCCAGCCTTCCCAGTCGATGACGTGGCCGTCGGTGGTGACGTTCGCCCAGTGCAGATCATCGTGGGCGGTGGACCAGGTGATGTCTTCGACTTGGTGACCGGTGTACTGCGGGACGACGCGGCGGATGTACTCCTCGCGCACAGCGACGCGTTCGGTGGGGACGGCGGCGAGGGTGCCGAGGGCGCCGCGGATGTCGGCCCACCACGTTTCGGGGAGCGCCGGATCCTCGTCGAGGACGGGGCAGACGGAGACCACGGGCGCGGTGAGGCGGTCGTACAGTTCGGCTCGGTAGGACCAACCGTCCGCGCTCCAGTCGTGTACCCGGAGCAGCGCCGGGCGGCGCACCGCTGCGGGCAGGGCGCGGCGGGCGAGGAGGGGCCCGTCCCAGAGCTTGCCTCCGGCCTTCTCGTCGGGCTCGCTGACCAGGCGCAGCCAGCAGTCCCCGGAGGGCCCGGAGAGGGTCCGACCCTGGTACCCCCACACCCGCGGATCGGGCGGGGCTGCGAGGTGCAGCCCTTCGCATGCCTGGGCGTAGGCGGCGTGCATGCGGTCGCGGATCTCGGGTGCGGGGGCGGGGAACATGGCGGCCTACTTCCCGGTGACGGCGACGACGTCGGAGGTGACGAGTTCGGTGGCGAGGGCGGCAGCCTGGTCGAGGGTGATTCCGGATCGTCGGGCGAGGACTCCCAGGGGGACCGCTTCGCCGGCCACGAGGGGCTCCAGGAATCCGACGGTGTGTGCGCTGAGCGTCCACTCCTGCCCGGCGGCGCGGAACACGATGCCGCTGTCGGCCACATGGTAGGAGGCTCGGGCGGTGGTGAGGCGCAGGATCAGGGTCTCGTCGGCCGGGACGGTCTCGATGTGGGGCAGGGAGGGGAAGGGGCGTCCGGGGTCGCAGGCGTCGAGGGATTCGAGGTACTCGGCGATGACGTTGGGGTGCAGCGCCTCGGTGATCTCCTTGCGCAGGGATTCGACGTAGGCGGCTTGGTCGGCGGGTGAGGCGTGGACCGGGAGTGAGGCCCGAAGGGTGGCGGAGCCGGTGAGCTGCCGGGCGAGCCACTGGAGGAGGCTCTGGCCGGTGGCGGGGGTGAGGCCGCACGTCAGGTGCAGGGAGCGGCCTTCGGTCGCGGCCACGGCGTGCCAGCAGCCGCGCGGGACGTACAGCATGTCTCCGGCCCGCAGCATGATTTCGGTGAACGCCTCGGCGTCGGGTTCCTCGGGGGTCTCGGTGTCGTCGCGGAGGGGGTCCGGCCGGGTCTGGCCGTACAGCCGCCAGCGCTTGGACCCTTCGAGCTGGAAGATCACCGTGTCGTGGTCGTCCCAGTGGATTCCGAATCCCTCGGTCGAGGTCCACGAGGCGTACAGGTTGATCTGGACGTCGGTGTGGAAGTGCCGTTCCAGGGTCTCGGCGAGTTCGGCGACGCCGGGGTGCAGGCCCTCCATGGCGTCCACGACGAGGGAGGCGCCTGCGGCTATCTGCTGGTGCAGGGCGGCGGGGAGGACGCGCTGCCGTACTTCGTGGCGCTTGGTCACCTTGCTGTGGAGGTACTCGTGCGGGGGGACCTGGACGCCGGCGCGGAAGAGGCGGAGCCGGGGGGCGTCGAGCCGGTGCCGGCCGAGGATGTCGTTCAGGTCGTCCCACGTGAGCAGGCCGGAGAAGTCCGCGACCTGCGACCAGTGCTGAGAGGTGCGGCCAAAGGCCCCGGCGAGGAAGTCCCCGCCGAGGCCCTTAACCGCCGCATCGAGAGCGGCGTTCATCAGCGGCGGCGACTAGTCGTTGCCGTCGCCCTTGCCGGTGCCCCCGCCGTCGGGGGTCTGGGTGCTGGCACCCTTCACGATGCGCTTCGAGATGATCAGGTCCATCACGATCTCCTCTCTCGGTGCTGCGGTGATTCCCGCCGGAGGATTCCGACGGGAGGCTGTGCGCCCGCCCCGGGCCGTAGGAGTGCGGGGCGGAAGTCTGAGGTGGTTCAGCCCCGTTCGAGGCTGGAGGGGTCCTTCACGATCCACTCCTTGCCGCCGCCGGGGGGCCGGGCGAAGATCGCGTTGGTGATGGTGATGCGGGTGGTGGGGTCGACCCACTCGCCGATGAACTGGACGATCCCGTTCTTGCGTTCCAGCGGATCCCTGATCGCTGTCCCCTCGGTCACCCAGCCGGGCACCGTCTGGCGCTGGCGCTCACGGCCGGGGCGGGACACCGTCACCCCGTTCGATGTCGGCGCGGCGCATGAACTTCTCCCAGCCGCCGGCCGCGCGGACGCGCAGGGCCCGGCTCGGCGCCCCGGGGCTCGGCTCCTGTATGGCGAGGGTGCGTCCGCTGGCTCCGGGCTTCCGGCGCGGCAGGGAGGTCATGGCCTTCTCCTCTCCGACGAGGGCACAGCGGGGCTACGGCTGCGACGTAGGGATGAGGGCCGCAGCCCCGCTGCTGGGGGAGCACTTCCCGGAGCGGGTGGATTGCTCCGGGGTGCGATGAACAGTCAACGCGGCCAGGACCGTTCGGACTATGTCTGACGGAAGGTCTGCAAAGTCTGTGCATGCATCGGCACACTCTGTGCATGGGTGATTCGCTGGGGGATGTGCTGCGGCAGGCTCGGACCGCGAGGAGGCTGAACCAGTGTGAGGTGGGCAAGGCCGTTGGATACTCCGGCTCGTGGGTCTCGCGGGCCGAAAACGGGAAGATCCAGCCTGACGACGACGCGTTGGCCGCTTTGTGTGGTGTCCTGGGTCTGACCGCTGCCGATGTCGGACTCGAAGGGGATGACGTGCACCGCCGAAAAGTGCTCACGCTCGGGCTGGGGGTCGGCATCGCTGCCGCGCTGCCCGGCACCGCCTCCGCCTCGGCCATCGACCCGAAGGAACTGGTGGAGCGGTCGCTGTTCCGCCTTCCCGAAGCGCGGCCAGCATCGCGTGATGCACTGTTCTCCGCGTTGGTCGAGGCCCGGAGGGTGTTCCAGGCGGCGGAGTACAGCAAGCTGGGCCGCACGCTGCCCTCGCTGATCTCGGGCTCCCTCGCCTCGCAGGCCCACGACATCGCGGCCCGCGCGTACGTGCTGCTCGCGCAGCTCGCGATCAAGAACTATCAGGGCATGGCGTGGGTGGCGGCCGAGCGGGCGCGCGCTCAGGCTGAGCTGACGGGTAATCCCGTGGTAATGGGTGAGGCCGCGCACTCCATGGGCGTCTCCATGCGCCGCAGCGGTGACTACCTGGCCGCGATCGAACATCTTCAGGAAGCCGCCGGGCGGTTGGGCCAGCGTCCGGACGAACTCGCCATGAAGGGCACCCTGATGCTGACCGCATCCTACGCGGCAGCGCAGGCCGGCTGGCGCGGGCAGGCCATGGAGCTGATCGGAGAGGCCGAGGAGACGGCGAAGCGGCGCGAGACGGCCGCACAGCGCCTCTACATCCCCGGGGACTTCGGAGAGGCCCAGACACGCGGCTTCCGTATCTCCGTGCACCATGCGCTCGGCGAGGACGACCAGGCCCTGACGTACGCGGAGAAGCTCGACCCCCGCCGCCTGCCGACGGCCGAGCGGCGGGGGCGGATGTGCATGGACGTCGCCCGTGTCTGGCAGGCGCTCGACGAGCCGACCAAGACGTTCCACGCCCTCCGCGCCCTGGCCTCCTACGCACCGGAGGAGGCGACCCGACCGAAGGTGCGGGCGATCACGTCGGAGCTGCTGCTGATGAACCCCGACATGCCGGGGCTACGCCGGTTCTCGCAGAAGATCGGCGCCACCGTATGACCGCGATCGGAGAGGACACCATGAGCGAGGACGGCCGGATCTTCCGCGAGGCGTGGATCGCCGGTGTGAAGAAGCACTTCCCCGGGGAGCCGAAGCCGGGCTACATCACCCCCTGGGACGACACCCCGGAGTGGGAACGGCAGTCCGCGGCGGCTGTGTACGGGCAGGTGCGCGACTTCGTCACCGTGAGCGGCGGGCAGACGGCGAAGCTGAGCCGGGAGCAGAAGGGCCGGTTCGTCGCGCTGTGCTGGATCGCGCAGATCCACAAGCACATCGAGAACCCCAAGCCCGGCTACGTCGCGGATTGGGACGCGCTGCCGGAGTGGCAGCAGCAGACCGACGCGGACATCTTCGAGCACATCGAGCAGACCGTCTGACTCCCGGACATGACGATGCCCCCGACAGGCGGGGGCTGATCCGAGTAGTGGTGCGTTGTTCAGGCGGCGTCGTCGTCCGGCTGCCGCGTGCGGCGCAGGCGCCGGTTACCGCTCCCTGCCTAGACTCGAAGCAGCAGGTAGGACTACACATCGGACCACATTCTTCTCCGGATCCTGCGCCGCGTCGTCGCACCGCAGGAGAAGAAGAACTATGCCCCACCCTGGCGAGAACCCCGACTATGTGCGTCCCGACGATCCCAGGCTTGGGGACAAGGGGCCCGCCGGCCCGTATGACCTGCGGGTGAATCCGCCCATTGACCACCGACTGGAGTCGTTCCCGTACCTTCAGGACGACACCTACGGTCAGCGGTATCTGCATCGTGGGTTCATGAAGACGGCGGTGAGCAAGGAGCCGGGTGACCCTTCGTCTCCGGCGACTCCGACGTACCTGCTGAAGTTTCTCTACAACCCTTCTTCGATCGCCGTGGATTTCAGCGTCGACCCCAGCAATATGCTGCTGCCCGGCAGTTATACGCCGACGGAGGACACGTCCACAGTTCTGGGTGCGACGGGCGGAACCCTCAGTCTGGACCTGCTGTTCGACCGCACATATGAGACGAGCGACGAAAGCAAGCAGAAGACGTTCGTCGGCGATCTCGGCGTCCTTGCCGATTCGCACGTCCTGTACAACATGGTCGGCATGAACCAGACGGCGCATTCCGAGGACCCGAACAATGTGAACAAGTCTCAGGCCGACCCGGACAATGTGCTGGGCGTCATGCAGATGTCCTATGTGTGGCTCACGCTCATGAACCCCCGAGACAGCGCGGTCTACCGGAGTCTGCCGAATCATTCCCGGATGAACTACTTCGGATGGATCTCTCACATCAAGGTCACCTACTCGCATTTCACACAGCGGATGGCCCCGAGCAGGGCGGCCTTCACCATCGACCTCAACCTGATGACGTCGTACGGATACGCCAGATAGGACCCTTCGTGACTGCCACCGAGACCACGCTGCCCCTGTACCGCTCCGGCACTTGGACGAACGTTCCCTCGCCGCTGCCCGAGGTCTCCGACGACTGGGCGAAGACCCTGGCGGAGCTGCACTACGCCCCGTTCTTCGTGCCCGGCATGCCGACGCTCAACGGTTCAACGGTCCGGGTATACCGCCGCGCCGGCGAGGACACCAACCACCGCTTCCTTATCGAGTTCGCTGCCCCGCAGGCCCGCGAGATGATCCTGATCGCCACGCTCCACGACGTGATGCAGCTCCTCGGCGAGTGGCTGCCGACGCTCGCCCCGCCTCCCGCCCCGAAGCAGAAGGCGCTGCTCGACGAGACCACCGACCGCGTCCCCTACATCGAAGTCGTCGAAGAGTACGCGCGGCGCAACACCCGGGGCCGCACCCTCGTGCCCGTCAGGACCGCGGCCGACGCGGCGCGGACCTACGACATGCTCACCGACTTCTTCACCCGCTTCGTCGTCTTCCCCGGCAAGATCAGCCCCGACGAACCGTTCCGGCACAGCACGACCCCGTCCCGGGCGCTCGTTGACGCCCTGCTGGAGTGGCTGGAGCAGGAACGCGTGGCCCTCACCGACGCCTGAAGTTCCGCCCTTCAGGCACACCCCGTCAACGGAGGGCCCGTAGTGCTCTACACCCGACGCCGCCACCGAGGCATACCCGCCGCCATCGCCGTCGTCCTCACCACCGACACCGGCCACAGCCTGCTCGTGCGGTGCCCGTACTGCCAGGCACAGCACATACACCAGGGCGGCCCTTACGAGCCGGGATACGGCCTGCGCAGGGCTCTGTGCCGCCTCGGAGCCGCCTACTGGACCGTGCCCGGCTGACAGCTCCGGGAACACAGATGCCCCCGCCTGGTCCGGTTGGGTGTGCCGGGGGCGCGGGCATCTGTGCTTAGGTCAGGCGACCCGGAACCGGGTGCCTTCCTTGTCGTCTGCGGTCACCACCACGTCGCGGTACCCGGATGCCCGCAGCGCCGCACGCAGTATGGCGATCACAGCCCGAACGGGAACGTTGACACGGCGTGTGCGCTGCGGTTCTGCTGCCAGCAGATCGGCACCCTTACGCACCTCGTCGTGCAGCTCCTCTGGCACGAATTCGTCGAGAAACTCCTGCTCGGAGCGGTAGACCGAGTATCCGTTCATGATCCGTTGGCCTCCAGCGCCTTCAAGTAGTCCTCGTATCGTGCGTCCGCCAGAGGAATGGCCTCCTCGTACCAGCCTGCCCAGTTTCCGGCCTTGTCGCCAGCCACGAGCAGCACCGCCCTCCGCTGCGGATCGAAGATGAACAGGATGCGCACCTCGCTGCTACCCGATGATCCGGGTCGCAGCTCCTTCATGTTGGGATAACGCGACTGGACGCGCTTCTTCCTCCGGATCCTGGAGGAATTCTGCGTCAGGGTGTCCACGAGCGGGCGGCCGAGGGCTGGACCATCGCGACGGAGACGGGTGATCGCCTTGGACACCAGCGTGAGCGTCGTCAGGTCGGTGCGGCGGAGTCCATGCAGCCACTCTCGCACCTCGGGGACGATCGCCAGCTCGTAACCACTCGGTTGTGTGCTCATCTGCTTCCTTCCGGCTCCGCGAAGGAAACGATTCGGTACCGCTGGAGGTTGTGCTGGGTGCCGAAGCTCACCAGCCCACCTGCCCGTAGGCCAGGCCGTAGGGGCTGCACTCGTCGCACCCCTCGCACTCGTCGTCCCCGCAGTCGTACGGCTCGGCATCGTCGTCCTGGCCGCCGCCGTACTCACCGTGGCGCCAGCCCGAGCAGCCGACCGAACAGCCGCAGCCGGCGCACTCCGGGCAGAGAATCCCGTACGTCCAGCCGCATGCGGTGCACATCAGGTCATCGGCTTCGGTCCCCCCGTTTTCGGGGCGGAAGGGCGGGGTGTCGGTGGTGATCATCGGGTCTCCCGGTAGTGGATGAGCGCCTCGCCGTCGGGTCCGACGGTGCCGTGCAGGAGGCCGCGGACATGGGTCGCCTCCCACGAGCCGGGGCGGTTGCGCAGCACTTCGTCCACGCCTCCCTCCGCGGCGGCGACGTGGGCAAGGGCGGTGGCGAGGAATTCGGCGACGTCGCGTCCTTCCTCAAGCGCTTCGGTGATGGCGTTGACTGCCTGCCGGGTCGTGGGGTCCACGGGTGTCCTTTCAGGGATGCGAGAGGCCCCCGCCGTCGTGCTGGTGGCGGGGGCCTGATGTGCGCTGGCGCTGCTGGATCAGCTCTCCTGGTTCTCGATCACCTCGGCCATGTGGAGGAGCGCGAACGTGATGGAGGTGAGTGCCGTCACGGTGGCCCGGCTCTCCTCGTTGGCTTCGTTGAAAGCCTCGTCGGCGGCGTCCACGGCGAGCTGCTTGTACTTGTTGCTGATCAAGGAATTCCTTTCGCGGGAGAGAGGGCCGGTCGGCCTCCGCACGGCTCCCGCGCGGGCGGGAGCTGCACGGCCAGGTGACCGGGTCAGGTGCCGGTGATCTGCTGCCAGATCCAGACGAGGGCGCCGAAGGCGAAGAGGGCGCCGGTGATCAGGAGGGCGACCGGGTTGTCGGTGGCGCTCTGGGCGTCGGAGGTGAATTCCTCTTTGCCGGGGATTCCGCCGTCGTGGCGTTGCTCACGGTGGCGTCGGCGGACGGCGTCGGCGGCCTCCTTGGACATCCATCCCCATGCGGTGTCGCAGGTGCCGCAGCGGTAGCGCCAGGCCATTGAACTCTCCTTCCAACAGGCTCTGTTGGGCGTTGACGCTACCTGCTGGAAGGGAGGCGTGGGGGCGGTCGGAAGGATAGGTAGTTCTAGCGGATAGGGCTCTGACCTGTGGTTCTATCCCGCTACCGCGTCCGGGAAGGGGCCGGGGGAGGGGAGCGGCTTGAGGATGTGGACCCCGTCGGCGACGGGGGTGCCCTCGGTGGAGGGGGCCTCGGCCCGGGGGGTGAGGGGCTGTTCGAGGTGCTGGATGACGGTGGGGAGGGGAGCGCCATAAAGGCGTTCGAGGGAGTCCCGTCGGATGCCGATGCGGTTGGCCTGCTTTCCGTTCCGCTTGATGTTGAAGGAGACCACTTCGAAGCCCTCGCGTTCGCAGTGCTCGCGGAGCGCGGTGAGGGAGAGGTCGAGGTGGACGGCGAGGGCGTCGAGGTGGACGCCCTTGGTGCCGCCGGAGGTGTGGATGTTGACGTAGCGGAGGATTTTGAGGGTGAGCTTCTCCCCCGCGGCCTTCGTGTCGGCCGGCTCGGGCTTTTCGTCCGGCTCCCCCGGGCCTTCGTCGTCCTCCTCCCCCGCGTCTTCTTCCTCGTCCTGGTCGTCTTCTTCCTCATGGGTGAAGTCGCCGGTGGCGCCGAGACCGAAGACGGCCAGGAAGAGGATCCCGCCCGTCCACCACCACAGCTCGGGGTACCGCTTGCCGAAGATGACCAACAGGAAGCCCGTGAAGCCCGCGAGGACGACCCGGGTCGAGCGGGTCGACTCCTCGATCACCTTGCCCTTGCCGTTCTTCACCTCGGCGCCGTCCACGAACACGACGTGGCAGGCGCACCGGACCAGCCACCACAGGGCCCGCCCGCACTCGCGGGGGGTGGGGATCTTGGGATCGGCCACGTCAGCCCCCCACGATGCCGAGGAGGGTTCCCACGAGCTTGAGCGGCACCCGCCAGACCGACTCCGGGGCCGCTGCCCACGCGGAGGACATCAACAGCCCCAGGATGGCCCCGATGGCCGGGGAGAGCTTCAGGTAGAAGAAGAGAGCCAGCAGGAACAGGGCGGCGAAGCCGGGGCCCATCACGCCCAGGTCCCCCGAGCTGCTGGTTTCCACGACTACCTCGTGCAGGGACTGCGAGATCGTGTTCCAGGGGTCGCCGGCCCGGTCGAACTCGACCCCGGCGAAAATGCCGACGACGACGGCCGGGACGGCGGCAAGGCGCTTCTTGCCCTTCCCCTTGACGCCGAGGATGAGCACGGTGGTGAAGATGACGGCCATACCGCCGCCGCCCACGTCTCCGAGAGCGGTCTGCGCGCCGGCCAGGGTGACAGTGTTGATCATGATTCCCCTCAGACCGTCGCGGCCGTGGTGTGGATGAGAACGGCGAAGACGGCCGAGGACATCGGGACGGCGAGCGCGTACCGGACGGTGCCGAGGAGCACCGGGGAGAACGAGAGCCACTTCCCGACGGTGGCCATCACCCGGGCGCCGATGAAGGCGGTGCCGAGGACGATGAAGGCCCCGAGCGTGAGGCCCGTGTAGGGAGACGTCGAGGAGACCGCGGCGGCCTGCATCCAGGAGCCGAAGGTCTGCGGAAGACCCACGGAGAAGTCCCCTTCAAGCAGGCCGTAGCCCCAGGCGCCGAGGGCCAGGGCGGACCCGTGGCGGAAGAGGAACTTCGTCTTGGCCGGGAGCTTCGCCCACCACTCATGAACGTCCTGCGTCGAGTGCGGGAGCTTCTGCTTCTTGGCAGGAGCGGGAGCGGGGGCGGTCTGCTCGGCGATCCGGTTTAGGACTTCGAGCATCTGTTCCGTCTCGGTCCTCGCGGGCTCGGGGACCACGCCCTCCGGAGCGTCCTTGGCGAGGCTGTACCAGAGGATGCGCCGCCGTTTCTCCTGCCGTTCCTTGCGGGTGTCCTCGGGAGCGTTCTGGTCGTTCACCGGCCGACCCCCATCCGGATCAGCGCGGTGCGCAGGGCGATCTCGTCTGCTCCGGGCTCGGCGGTGTGGACCGGGCGCGGGGGGACGGAGTAGAGCAGGTTCCCCGTGTGGGTGAACCGGTACGCCGGGCGGCGGAAGAACCGCGTTATACGGGACACTGGGGCTTCCTTCCTTTACGGGTAGGTGGCGCCCCGGTCGGCCGTAGGAAGCAGTGGCCGGGGCGCCGTTTTCATGTGTGCGGGCCGGCTGGCCCGTGGCCGTCCTCGGGGCTGCCCGTGGGGGCTCGGCTCCGAGGGCGACCATGCGTCAGCCGGTCAGTGCGGGGGCGTGTTCGCTGAGCGCCCGGCGCAGTGTCCGGGGGGACACGCCGAGCTGCGCGGCGTACTCGGCCTGAGTGATGCCTGGCGTGTCCTGCTGGGCCTGCTGCCACCCCTGCGCGTAGGACAAGCGGCGCTTGGCCGCTTCCTTGGCCGCGCGGGCGTTGCGGGCGGTCAGGCTGTTGTCGGGCGGCGGACAAGCCGGAGCGGCCTGCGGGTTTGTCGACTCGTCGGCAGCGTCACCCTCTTGGGTGTCCTGCGTGTCATCCGGGTTCTCGTGCAGGTTCTCCGGCTCGGGTTCCTGCGTGTCCTCCTCCTGCGTGTCCGCCTCGCAGTCGTCGAGTTCGTCCACGTCGTCCAGCGGGATGCGGACGCTGACCTCCTCGCGTGGCCGCTTGGGGTTGTGCGCCGCGAAGGCGACGGCTGGGGACGGAATCACCGTCCGGATGGGCGGCAGTGCGGGCGTGGCCGCCAGGTCCAGCGCGGTGTCGGCGTGCTCCTCGAAAGCGGGTGCCGACGGTGCCGAGGGCCTCCACTCGATCAGGATTCCGGCGGCGGCCAGCCCGGCGGGGGCGGTCTGCGCGAGGGGTACGCCGAGCTTGGCCAGCCGGAGCGGTATCACGGCCTCCACCGGGGCCTTGCGGCGCCAGGCGCGGCCGTACCGGGCTTGGAGGCGGGTTCGGTAGACGAGGCGGTCCTGCTCCATCCCCACGGCCTGCTCGTAGCTGCGCAGCTCCCACAGCTTCATCCGGCGCCACAGCTTGAAGGTGGGGGCCGGGGAGAGCAGCCACCGCGTGATGCGGACCCCGTCCATGTCCTTGTCGGCGGTGATGTCGGCGATCCGGCCCACCGCGTGCCGGGCGGCTTCGACGGTGATGACGAACAGGACGGGGATCACCGCGTGCATTCCGACCCCGAGGGGGTCCGGCCACGCCGCGGCCCCGTTGAAGGCGATGGTGGCGGCCGTCAGCAGCCATGCGATGTGCCGCAGAACCGGGAAGGGGATCCGGATCCAGCACAGCAGCAGATCGAGGGCCAGGAGGACGCCGATCCCCGCGTCGATGCCGATCGGGAAGACGTACGCGAAGGTGCCGAACCCCTTCTGCACCGCCAGTTTCTTCACGGCGGCGTACGAGCCGGCGAACCCGATTCCCGCGACGACCACGGCGCCGAAGGTGACGATGCCGATGAGGATCTTGTGCGTGCGGGTGAGTTGGAGCGGCGGCTTCATCGGCCCGCCTTTCTGATCTGTGCACGTGCGTGGCGGGCGCCGATGAAGAACGCGCCGATGGAGCGGTACCGCTGGTGCAGCGGCGGGCGGGGGTTCACGGAGTCGTCCCGACGTGCAGGGCCAGCCAGACGACGAACAGGACGGCGGCGAGGTTGAGGAACAACGTCCCGCAGCCGGCGTTCTTCTGTGGACGCATTTCAGACCCCCTCGAAGAACTTCTCGGCCGCCTGGTTCCAGGCCACTGCCTGCGCACGGCGGCGGATGCGCCCGCGGATCTTGGCGGCCTTCACCCGGCGCTCGTTGAGCGTGATCGCGTAGCCGGTGGGGAGCTTGAGCTGGATCCCGCTCACGCCGCCACCTCGGTCATAACGCGGACGTGGGCGCCGTGCTCGGTGACGCCGGTGGCCTCGGTTAGGCGGCCGGTACGCCAGGTGCGGCCCTCGGTGAGAGTGTCGCCCAGCGCGGTCATGTCGTGGGCGTCGAGGACGCCGGGAAGACGGATCTCCAGGACAGCGCCGGGGATGCGGTCGACGGCCGCGAGGAGGTCCATCACGGCGTCGTAGACGTGCGTGGCGTCAGGGTGCTCGGCGGTCAGCTCAGCGATGACGGCGGCGATGTGGGCCCGCCGTTCGGCCTGCCCGGCGCGGGGGTCGGGAATGCGGGGCGGTACGTTGTTGGTCATGTCGTTCTCCCTGCTGCGTAGGGGGTTCGGCCGCCCCGGTCGTGGTCGCACACGGTCGGGGCTTTGTCGTTGGTGCGTGGGCGGGGCCGGTGTTGCTCCGGCGTCCGAGGAGGTCCCGCTGGGGCCCGCCCGCCGCGATGCGCCGAGACCTTGCCCGGCGCTTTAGAGGCCGTCGCACGGCCTTCTCCCGGACTGCAAAGGCGCCGGCTGCCTCCCCCGGTCCACCGCCGGGCTCCTGGTCGTACTCCTCAACTCCGGCTTGCTGCTCCGGCATTGAGGTCTTGCGGTAGAGCGTGCACTCAAAAAGTAGGTTGAGTCAACCCACACAACCTTTTCGAGCGAGTCAACCAGCCCGTACGATGCGGACCATGTGGCGACTGACTTCGAACGACGTACGGGTGCACTGGGCGAAGGTGACGCGGTACGTCCGCGAGCGCGGCGGCGTCGTGATCGCCCGGCAGTACACGACCGACGTCGTGGCCGTCGTTCCGATCGACTGGTACGAGCGGGCCGTGAAGGCGATCGGCGCCCCGCAGGTTCCCGACGACCCGGAGCCGCCGGTGACCTACGACAAGCCGGCCACTGCCTGATCCGGACCTCCAGGCCCCCGCTCCTTCGGCGGGGGCATTTGCATGTCCTCGGACCGGAACAGGCCCGGCTGCGTCTTCGCCGCGTGCCCCCATCCGCCGCAGCGGCAGACGCAGGGTGAGAGCGGGTCCGCCTCGGCGCAGGCTTCGTTGTGGCAGGGCTGCACGGTCAGTCGGTGCCGCCGCCGATGACGGTGATCACCCACTGGTTCGGGTACACCGTCATCTCTTTGCGGGTCCTCGGCAGGAAGATCCGCAGGGCCGCGGGCTCGTTGGTCGCGCTGACGACGGTCCCCCGGTAGACGGTGGGACGGTCCAGGTCGCTTTCGTCGTCGGTGCTGGAGATCGGCTTGTCGTCCACCGTGATCTCCTTGCCGACCAGCTCGGTCCAGTCGCGCTCGTTCATGTTCTTCTCCTTGGTGGTGGTGCAGGTCATCGCCCGTCCGATCGGCGATCCCGTGCGAGCCGTGCCCGTACGGCGAGGCGGCTCTGGAGATTGCGAAGGATTCGTTCCTCCGGTTCCTCGGCCGCCGGACAGATGAGGTCGTGATCGAGACGGCACCAGGCGGTCTCGTTCTCTCCCGGCCACGCGATGCCGCTGGCGAGGTGCCAGCGGGCCCGCTCGGGGAGTCGTTGGCTGGGGAACTCGCCCGGCTGGAGTGCCACGTCGTGCTGCTGGTCGATGACCTCGCGGAACTCCACCACCAGGCCGCACCCGTCACACGGGCCAAACTCGGGCCGGCCACCCCGCTCGCTGCTCGCGCTCATGCGGTGCCCCCGGTCTGCCAGCGGCGGTGAGTGCGCTGGCGGCGCTTGTGCTTCGGCGCGCATCGCCAACAGCGGCCGTGGTCGGGCCGGGCGCCCTCGGTGGTGTGGCCGCACCCGTCCTCGGCACAGCGCCAGCGGTCGGGTATGCGTAGGCCGTTCTCGAACTCGGTGGGCAGGTGGTACTCGGTGAGCGCGGCCTTGATCGCGGTGGCGGCCTGGTGGCAGTCGTCGCAGGTCCCATCGGCGGGCGCCTCGCCGGTCCCGGGGCACTCGCAGCCCGTGCAGGCCCAAGTCACCTCGTAGATCGCCGTGGCCCGGTCTCGGAAGATCAGCGGGGTACCGCGCCGGTCGGCGTACCGCTCGTGACAGGTCGGGCAGGCGGTGCCGGTCGCCCAGATGCGGCCTTCCTCGCACTGCGGCGCCGGGCAGGGGGCGTTCCGCAGACCCCGGCTGATGAGCCAGCCGTACGGGTCGCGGACGGCGTGGCGCTCGTCGGCGAGGTGGCCGTGGACGCGGTAGGTGATGCGCTCGACGTCGCCGTCAACCTTGGCCACAGCCGCCTCGATCGCCTTCGAGGCGAGGGCGTACTGGGCCGCAGACAGCTTCAGCGGCAGCAGCCGCAGCACGCGGTACGCGGTGGCCGAGATCGTGGTGAAGGACTTCTTGGGCGGTTCCGGCGTAGCCGTGTCGTCCGAGGCCACTGCCTGCCCGAACGTTTCGACGGCTGGGTTTTCCACAGGGCCACGCGCTACTACAGGTGACGCCGTACCGGCGGAACCACAGGAGACCTCGCGCGCTTGTTCCGAGAGTGGTGTTCCCAGAGAGATGTTCTGTGTAGCCCGATCGGGGTGGGGGCCTGTAGCCGTTTCGGGGGCGGTGGGGGTAGCCGGATCGGGGTGGGTCACCGGCTTGTCGTGCACGTCGTAGCGAGCGCCGTGCAGGCCCCCGCCTTCCTCGGTGCGGGTGATCCAGCCATCGGCCTCCAGCTCGCGCAGGATGAGGCGGACGGTGTCCTTGCCGGTGATCCCGCAGAGCTTCGCGGCCTGGGAGCGACGGAACTCGGTCTTCGTGTCCGCGCAGAACCTGGCGTAGACGTAGACCTTGAGGCGGTTCCCCCGCAGTACGTCCCGTGCATCGTTGGAGAACCGGATGAAGGGTTCCGCCGGCCGCCCGTTCTCGTCGCGCCGAAGGGGCCGAAGGCGCCGGGTCGGGGTCGCGCGGCCGGTGTTCTCGGTGGTCATGGCGCGGCCGTCTTCGAGGAGCGAGAGCAGCGCCATATAGCCGCTGATGGTGACGGGGTGGAGGCCGAGTTCGAGGGCCAGCCGCTTGCGGGAGGCGAAGCAGCCTTGGCCGCCGTGGCCGTAGTCGATGACCTTGGACGCGAGCCGGACGGCGTCGCCGGGAAGGCGTGACAGCCATGCGAGGGGCATCAGCGTCTCGAAGGTGGAGGTGTCCGCCGGTGCGGCGAATTCCCCGTCCCCGAAGGGCGGTCTGGGTGGCCATGCCGCATCAGGGCATGCCAAAATAGGCACGTTCACGGGAGGTATCAGCTTCCGCGTACAGCTCCCGAGCCCCGGCAAGGGCGGAGGAAGCAGGGTGGAGGTCGCTCCACTGCTCAGAGGTCCGAGCTTCTTGGAACGGGACGGCTGCTACCGTCCCTAGATGCTCGGGCCTCTTTGCGTTGTCGCGGCCCTGACGATGACGCCGGCTGGGTTGGACAGCACGGTGCCGTGCAGCAGCTACCGAGCCCCCTTACTGGGACGCCCGCGTGCGACTACGGACGCGAAGTTAGATCAGCACTCGGAGTAAGCACAACCTGCATCCATGACATGCCCACTTCTAGCAGCGTGCCCTTTGGCCTGCGCTTTTGCGGACATATCAGGATGAACAGCAAAAGGCCCCGCTACTCTCCGTAGAGAACAGCGGGGCCCTTGCTCGTATGAAGTTATGCCTGGCGCGCCGTCAGTCTCGCGGCTTCGGCCTGCACGGCGGCTGCACCAGGGGCCGGAAACCAGCAAAAGACAACGGAAAGCGTCGCAAGTGTTTCCGCAGGTCAGAAGGGGTTCCCGGACCGCACTCCCCTAGGGGCGATTGGTCCGGGTTTGCCCAGCTTCTTACAGGTCGAAGTACAGCTCGAACTCGTGCGGGTGCGGACGCTGCGCGATCGGGGCGATCTCGTGCGTGCGCTTGTAGTCGATCCAGGTCTCGATCAGGTCCGGGGTGAAGACACCGCCGGCCAGGAGGTACTCGTGGTCCTCCTCCAGCGCCTTGAGGACGTCCTCGAGGCTGGTCGGGACCTGCGGGACGCTCGCGTGCTCGTCGGGCGAGAGCTCGTAGAGGTCCTTGTCGATCGGCTCCATCGGCTCGATCTTGTTCTTGATGCCGTCGAGGCCCGCGAGCAGCAGCGCCGCGAAGGCGAGGTACGGGTTCGAGGACGGGTCCGGCGCGCGGAACTCGACGCGCTTGGCCTTCGGGTTCGAGCCCGTGATCGGGATGCGCATGGCGGCGGAGCGGTTGCGCTGCGAGTACACCATGTTGACCGGCGCCTCGAAGCCCGGCACCAGGCGGTGGTACGAGTTCACCGTCGGGTTGGTGAACGCGAGCAGCGACGGAGCGTGCTTGAGGATGCCGCCGATGTAGTAGCGGGCGGTGTCCGACAGGCCCGCGTAACCGGCCTCGTCGTAGAACAGCGGGTCGCCGTTCGCCCACAGCGACTGGTGCACGTGCATGCCCGAGCCGTTGTCACCGAAGATCGGCTTCGGCATGAAGGTCGCGGTCTTGCCGTTGCGCCAGGCGACGTTCTTCACGATGTACTTGAAGAGCATCAGGTCGTCGGCCGCGGCCAGCAGCGTGTTGAACTTGTAGTTGATCTCGGCCTGGCCACCGGTGCCGACCTCGTGGTGCTGGCGCTCGACCTGGAGGCCCTGGGCGTCCAGCTCGAGGGAGATCTCGGCGCGCAGGTCGGCGAAGTGGTCGACCGGGGCGACCGGGAAGTAACCGCCCTTGTAGCGGACCTTGTAGCCGCGGTTGTTCTCCTCGGAACCGGTGTTCCAGGCGCCGGCCTCGGAGTCGATGTGGTAGAAGCCCTCGTTCGCGGAGGTCGCGAAGCGCACGCTGTCGAACACGTAGAACTCGGCCTCGGGGCCGAAGAACGCGGTGTCGGCGATGCCGGTGGAGGCGAGGTACGCCTCGGCCTTCTTCGCGATGTTGCGCGGGTCGCGGCTGTAGGCCTCGCCCGTGATCGGGTCGTGGATGAAGAAGTTGATGTTCAGCGTCTTGTCACGGCGGAACGGGTCCAGACGCGCGGTGGTGATGTCGGCACGCAGAGCCATGTCGGACTCGTGGATGGCCTGGAAGCCGCGGATCGAGGAGCCGTCGAAGGCGAGCTCCTCCGCCGGGTCGAACGCCCGCGCCGGGATGGTGAAGTGCTGCATCACACCAGGCAGGTCGCAGAAGCGGACGTCGACGAACTTGACGTCGTTCTCCTCGATGTACTGCTTCACTTCGTCGGCGTTCTGGAACATCCAACTCCTCCTACTCCCGGTCCCCGGGGGAGGGACGGGCTTTATAGCTCGTGGTGCGTCAGTGCGGTGCCGCACGCTGACCCGACCATAAGCAGACGGGATTTCTCAAGCATGACCCATTTGTTTCGCACAAGTTAACCAGGGTCCCGTCCGCAGGTCGCGAGACGCCACCGGTACCGTGGTCGGGTGGACAACAGGCAAGCAATCGGATCCTGGCTCTCCGGCCCCCGCGCCGCCGCCGAGGACATGGGCGTCGACTACGGCTACCCGGGCCGGCGGCTCGGCCTGCCCCAGCAGGGGCCCGGCTCCCTGGCCCGCTTCGGCCGCCGGCTAGGCGCGATCGCCCTCGACTGGATCGCCTGCGAGGTGATTGCCTACGGCCTGATCACGGGCGGTGGCGACATGAACGCGCTGGCCAACTGGACGTACGTGCTCTTCCTCACCCTGACCCTCCTGACGGTCGGCACGGTGGGCTTCACCCCCGGCAAGCGCATCGTGGGCCTGCGCGTCCTCTCGGAGGACGGCACCCGCCTGGGCCTGCCCCGCGTGGTGCTGCGCACGCTCCTCATGGCCCTGCTCGTCCCCGCCCTGGTCCGCGACCGCGACGGCCGCGGCCTCCACGACCGCCTGTCCCGCGCGATCCAGGTCCGCATCTAGGCCCGCGAAAGGAACGACACGCAGAGGCGCCCCCGGGGCCCGGGGGGCGGGGGGGCCGCCGGGCCCCAACCGCGCCCCCCCACACACCCCCCCCGCCGGGCCCCCCCCGCCCCGCGGGGGCGGGGGCCGCCTCCGTGTCGTATACGAAAATCAGCCGAGCGGGTCAGCGCATCTTTCCGCCACGAGGCATCCTCGTGCCCTTCGGCATGGGGCCCTTTGGCAGGGGCATGTTCGACATGAGATCTCCCATGGCGCGCAGCTTGTCGTTGACCTCGGTGATCTGGGGGCCCGCCAGGACGCGCGGGAGCTTGAGGAGGGTGGTGCGGACCTTCTTGAGCGGCACCTCGCCCTCGCCCGTGCCCACGATGAAGTCGTGCACCGGCACGTCCGGCATGATCCGGGCCAGCTTCTTCTTCTCGTTCGCGAGCAGCGGCTTCACGCGGTTCGGGTTGCCCTCGGCGATCAGCACGACGCCGGCCTTGCCGACGGCACGGTGGACGATGTCCTGCTGCCGGGTCATCGCGACGGCGGGGGTGGTCGTCCAGCCCCGGCCCACGTTGTCCAGTACGGCCGCGGCCGCGCCCGGCTGTCCCTCCATCTGCCCGAAGGCAGCCCGCTCGGCCCGTCGCCCGAAGACGATCGCCATCGCGAGGAAAGCCACCAGGAAGCCCAGGATGCCCAGGTAGACCGGGTGGTCGATCAGGAAGCCGATCGCAAGAAAGACACCGAAGGTGACGATTCCCACGCCCGCGACGATC
The DNA here is from genome assembly GCF_042673805.1 of Streptomyces sp. NPDC057010. Classification (NCBI taxonomy): domain Bacteria; kingdom Bacillati; phylum Actinomycetota; class Actinomycetes; order Kitasatosporales; family Streptomycetaceae; genus Streptomyces; species Streptomyces sp. NPDC057010. Next base: position 67,342 of record NZ_JBHUSC010000028.1, read on the forward strand.
AGACCGACCTTCGGGTCGGCCTTGCGCGTCATCTTGTACGTCAGGGCGATCTGCTTCAGTCGCCCGGGGTTCGCAGCAGTCTCTGCGTTTGACTTCCTCGCCATAGAGCGAAGTTTACGTGGCCTGCGGGGTCCGGGTCGCCGCGGCCTCAAGTACGTGTTCGGTTTCGACCCGGTCCTTGGCCCTGCGGCGGTCCTCGAGCACGGCCGTCCAGGCGTTGCGGCGGGCGCCGCTCATGAGCAGCGACTCGAAGCCGCGGAAGGCGTCGGACAGGGACGGGATGGCGATGGCGCGTACGGGCGCGGCCTGCATGATGTCGATCCCCTTCACGGAACTCACGTCGGCGGTGCGAGGGCTGTGCGTTGCTGTGCGTGGATCCAGCGTCACTGATTGGTGTTACCAGCGCATGACCTGGCGGTCAAACGTGATGAAACATTGACGCGGCCCGCCAGGCTCTTCCTTGAGTGAGCCTAGGGGCCGCGTCGATGCGGTGTTACCCGTTGGTAAGACTTTGTGCGCGAGTTCACACAGTCCGTGTCAGACCGTCGCGCGCTTCTCCATCGCCTGCTGGTAGAGGCGCCCGGCGCGGTACGAGGACCGGACCAGCGGACCGGACATCACACCGGAGAAGCCGATCTCCTCGGCCTCCTTCGCCAGCTCCACGAACTCGGCCGGCTTCACCCAGCGCTCGACGGGGTGGTGCCGCGGCGAGGGCCGCAGGTACTGGGTGATGGTGATGAGCTCGCAGCCGGCCTCGTGCAGGTCCTTCAGGGCCTGCGAGACCTCCTCGCGCTCCTCGCCCATGCCGAGGATCAGGTTCGACTTGGTGACCAGGCCGTACGCGCGTGCCTTGGTGATCACCTCGAGCGAGCGCTCGTAGCGGAAGGCGGGGCGGATCCGCTTGAAGATCCGCGGCACCGTCTCGACGTTGTGCGCGAAGACCTCGGGGCGGGAGGCGAAGACCTCCTCCAACAGCTCCGGGACCGCGTTGAAGTCGGGGGCCAGCAGCTCGACCTTGGTGCGGCCGGCCTCGCGGCCCGCGGTCTGCTGGTGGATCTGGCGCACGGTCTCCGCGTACAGCCAGGCGCCGCCGTCCGGCAGGTCGTCGCGGGCGACGCCGGTGATGGTGGCGTAGTTCAGGTCCATCGTGACGACCGACTCGCCGACGCGGCGCGGCTCGTCCCGGTCCAGGGCCTCGGGCTTGCCCGTGTCGATCTGGCAGAAGTCACAGCGCCGGGTGCACTGGTCGCCACCGATGAGGAAGGTGGCCTCGCGGTCCTCCCAGCATTCATAGATGTTCGGACAGCCGGCTTCCTGGCACACCGTGTGCAGTCCTTCGCCCTTCACCAGGGCCTGCATCTTGGTGTACTCGGGACCCATCTTCGCCCGGGTCTTGATCCACTCGGGCTTGCGCTCGATGGGGGTCTGGCTGTTACGGACCTCCAGGCGCAGCATCTTGCGTCCGTCGGGTGCGACTGCGGACACGACCGGCTCCCTGTGACTTTGATTCCTCGGCGCCCACCAGGGTACGCCCGTAATTTCGTACGCTCTTACGTCGGCCAACCCCGAGGGGTGGCGGACGCATTCCCCGGCGGCTAGGCGCCCACGGCGGGTTCTGTCTCGCGGGGCTTCAGCTCCGCGTGCTCCAGCACGTCCCTCAGGTGCCGTTCGACGACCGGCAGCACCTCGGCGATGGTGACGTCGCGGCCCAGCTCGTACGAGAGCGAGGTCACACCGGCGTCCCGGATGCCGCAGGGGATGATCCGGTCGAACCACGTGCTGTCCGGGTTCACGTTGAACGAGAAGCCGTGCATCGTGACGCCCTTGGCCACGCGGATGCCGATGGCGGCGAGCTTGCGGTCCTCGCGGCGCTGGCCGGCGTTGGACGGGGCGTACTCGGGGCCGTTCAGCCGGGCGTCGAACTCGTCGTCGTGCATGCGGGGGTCGAGGTCGAGGGAGAGGCCGCCGATCCTCGGGCGCTCCTCGACGGGGTCGCCGAGGACCCACACCCCGGAGCGGCCCTCGACACGGGTGGTCTCCACGCCGAAGTCGGCGGCCGTGCGGATCAGCGCGTCCTCCAGGCGGCGGACGTGGGCGACCACGTCCACCGGGCGGGGCAGCTTCATGATCGGGTAGCCGACGAGCTGGCCCGGGCCGTGCCAGGTGATCTTGCCGCCGCGGTCCACGTCGATGACGGGGGTGCCGTCGAGCGGACGCTCGCTGGGGTCGGTGCGCCGGCCCGCCGTGTAGACGGGGTCGTGCTCCAGCAGCAGGCAGGTGTCCCCGATCTCGTCCGCGAAGCGGGCGGCGTGGACCCGGCGCTGCTCTTCCCAGGCCTCGGTGTACTCGACGTAGCCGTCCGGCCCGAAGCCCAGATGGACAAACCCAAGCTCAGCCACCGCAGCGCCTCCTCGTTGAACCTGCTGTGTGCACGTATCGCACTCAGCAAGGGTACGGCGGCCCCTCCCGGGGTCCTTCCGGGGGCTCGGGAGGCGGCTCGGGCAGGGGCTCCGCCGGGGTTTGCGGCGGCTCCGGCGGGGGCCCCGGCAGCTGTTTCGGCCGGCGCCGCCCCCTCGGCGGCCGGTCCGGGTCCTCGTCCTCGCGCGGCAGCCGCCGGTGCCCCTCCGAGTGGTCGTTGACCCAGCCGCACACCCCGCAGGCGTACCGCCCGTCGAGTCCCGCGATGTAGGTCCCGCACCGCCGGCACTCCGCCTCGGTCAGCTCGGGCGGAGGCAGCGGAGCGGTGGATTCGGGACGCTCCTCGGGGAGGTGCGCCCCGTGGGGCCGGCGGGTCATGGCCCGCAGCCTATGCGGGTGGAGGGGGTCCGTCCGTAAAGGGTCCTACCGATTCTGCACACGATCGGATGAATGTGGGACAGAGAGGACGGCAAGAGGGGAGTTCGCCGCTACATTCACGCCGTTCACAGGGCCGGGACTCCGGTCCGTCACGTCAGGAAACCGTGGAGCCGATGACGGAACGACCTGCCCAGCGCGTCCCCAACCGGCAGCTCGCGGCGCTGATCGCGGAAGCCGGGTTCTCCAACGCCGGGCTCGCCCGCCGCGTCGACCAGCTCGGCCTGGAGCACGGTCTCGATCTGCGGTACGACAAGACCTCCGTGACCCGCTGGCTGCGCGGACAGCAGCCGCGCGGCACGACCCCAGCGCTGATCGCGGAGGTCTTCACCCGGCGGCTGGGGCGGCGGCTCTCCGCACAGGACCTGGGGCTGGACGCCTGCGCGCCCGTCTACGCCGGGCTGGAGTTCGCCGCCACCCCGGAGGAGGCCGTGGACATCGCGAGCGGGCTGTGGCGCAAGGACTCCGGCTCCCACGCCGAACTGCGGAAGATCGCCTTCACCCCGGCCGGACTGGTCGTGCCCAGCCGGGACTGGCTGATCGGGCGCGCCGACGAGCGGGTGGGGCGCGGTGCCGAGCCGGCCGCGGCGCGCGTGCCCGTGCAGGGGCGGGCCTCGGTGCCCCGCCAGCGGCAGATCGACCGGGGGCCCGGGCAGCGGGTGACGGGCGGGGACATCGCGGCGCTGCGCTCGGTGAGCGAGCTGTTCCGCACCCTGGACCACGCCTACGGCGGCGGGCACGCCCGGCAGGCCCTGGTGCGCTACCTGGAGCACGAGGCCGAGCCGATGCTCCGCGGGACCTACGGGGAGACCACCGGGCGGCGGCTGTTCTCCGCCGCCGCCGACCTGACCCGGCTCGCGGGCTGGACCTCGTACGACATCGCCGCGCACGGGCTGGCCCAGCGGTACTTCGTGCAGGCGCTGCGCCTGGCGCAGGCGGCGGGCGACCGGCCGTACGGCTCGTACGTGCTGGTCACCATGAGCCGGCAGGCGGTCTACCTGGGCCACGGCCGGGAGGCGGTGCAGCTGGCCCGCGTCGCCCAGCAGGGCGTGGGCTCCGGTCCCCCGCCGCTGGTGCAGGCCCTGCTGCACTCGGCGGAGGCGCGCGGGCACGCGGTCCTCGGCGAGGTGCGGGCGTCGACGGCCTCGCTGGTGCGGGCCGAGCGGGCGCTGGGCGCGGCCCGGCCCGGGGACGACGTGCCGCACTGGGCGCGGTTCTTCGACGAGGCGCAGCTGGCGGACGAGTTCGGGCACTGCCACCGGGACCTCCAGCAGTACCGGGCGTCGGCGCAGCACGCGGAGCGGTCCCTGCAGTTGAGGGCGCCGGGGTACGCGCGGTCCCGGCTGTTCTGCCGGGTGGTGCTGGCCACGGCGCGGCTGGGGCTCGGCGAGCTGGACCAGGCGTGCGCGCTGGGCGCGGAGGCGGCGCAGCAGGCGATGGAGATGCGGTCGGTGCGGGCGGTGGAGTACGTACGGGACTTCGAGCGGCGGCTGGAGCCGTACCGGGACGCGTCGGCCGTGCGGCAGTACCGGGACCGGGTGGCGGCGTTGTCTTGACCCTGCGGGCCGGCTGCCGGGGCTCTGCCCCGGCCCCCGCGCCTCAAACGCCGGCGGGGCTGGATTTGCCCTGCGGGCAAACCAGCCGCGCCGGGCGTTTTGAGAGCCCGGGGCCAGTGAGTGGTGGTCAGGCCGCGACCGGAAGGGCCGGTTCCTGGGTGGTCGGGAGCGGGATGCCGAAGTCGCGCAGGACGGCGGTGGTGGCGCGGCGGGCGGAGCGCAGGGCGCCCTGGACGGTGTTGGTGTCCCGGTGGTCCCCGCACACGTACAGGCCGGCCAGGACGCGCACCGGGCGCCGCAGGTCGTGGGGCGGGGGCATCGCGGGGACGGCTTCCGGGGTGTGGTGGAGGGCCAGCAGCTCCCAGTCGCGGGTGGCGGTGTCGTAGAGGCGGGCGAGGCGCGAGGCGACCGTGCGCAGGGGTGGCGGCGGGCCGAGGACGGTGGTGGTGACCAGGCTGCGGCCGGCCGGGGCCCGCGTCGGGTCGACCGCGCTCATGACGGCGGTGTGGGCGACGGGCCACTTGGGGTCCGCGTCGAGGAGCAGCGAGCCGTCCCAGGGCAGGGGTGCGGCGGTGGCGTGGTGCAGGACGGTGACCTCGTGGAAGCCGGGCACGCGCAGGCCGGGCAGGAGTTCGGCGGCGGCGCGGGCCCCGGTGGCCAGGAGGACGGAGCGGCAGCCGAAGTCGCCGTGTTCCTCGGTGGTGACCAGGTTGGTCGCCACCGACCGGACCCGGACCCCGGTGCGGATCGTTCCGGGCGGCAGGGCGGCGGCGAGCAGTTCGGGCAGGGTGGCCGCGCCTGACTCGGGCACGGCGAGGCGGCCGCGGGCGAAGCCGCGCAGGGCGAGGTCGGCGACGCGGCTGGAGGTGGTGAGCTCCGGGTCGCGGAGCAGGGTGGCGAGGAGCGGCCGGAGCACGCCGTTGACCGTGCGCGGGGGCAGGCCGCGGGAGCGCAGGGCGGCGAGCGCGGTGCGTTCGGGACGGGCGAGCAGGCGTTCCTCGGGCAGGGCGGCGAGCCGGCCGAGGGCGGCGCTGAGCCGGGCCTGGTCGAGGGAGCCGCTGGCCAGGGCGCGGGCCGGGGTGAGGGCTCCGGCCCGGAGCTGTTTGCCGTCGGTGCCCTGGACCAGGACCCCGGGCGCGAAGGTGCGCAGGGGCAGGTCGGCCAGGCCGGGGGTCCGGCCGAGTTCCGTGTACGAGGTGTTGAGCAGCTGGCCGACCCGGTCGAGCCGGAACCCGTCGGCCGAGACGGTGGCCATCCGGCCGCCGGGGTCGCCCGAGGCCTCCAGAACGGTGACCGCGACCCCCGCTGCGATCAGGTGGTGCGCGGCCGCGAGTCCTGAGACTCCGGCTCCTACGATGACGACGTCCGCATTGAGCACGTGCCCCTCCCCGAGGTCGGCGCGGCTGTGTGGGAGTCCTCCTTCCCCCAACCGGCTCCAGGGGAACCCGAGTTCGGTGGGGTATTGCGGTCATCTCCGGTCGCACGGCGGTCGCATCCGGGTCACAAACGGTCGCACGCCGGTCGCACGGCTGTTACCTGCCGGGGAGGGCGGCCCGGATGGCCTGCTCGATGCCCGGTTCCCGGAAGACGAAGCCCGACTCCAGCAGCCGGGTGGGGACGGCCCGCTGACTGCCCAGCACGTCCGAGGCGAACTCGCCGAGCGCGATGCGCAGGGCCACCGCCGGTACGGGCAGCGCGGCGGGCCGGCGCAGCACGCGGGCCATGGCCGCCGTGACCTGGCGGTTGGTCAGCGGTTCGGGGGCGGTGAGGTTGACGGGGCCGGAGAGGGAGGGGGTGTCGATGACGTGCCGCAGGGCCGCGATGTGGTCCCGGAGGGAGATGTACGGCCAGTACTGGCGGCCGCTGCCGAGCCGGCCGCCGAGGCCGGCCCGGAAGAGCGGGAACATCCGGCCCCAGGCCCCGCCCTCGGGGGCGACGACCAGGCCGGTACGGGCGTAGGCGGTACGGATCCCGGCCGCGCGGGCCGGCTGCGCGGCCGCCTCCCACTCGACGCAGACGCCCGCGAGGAAGCCGGTCCCCGCCGGGGCGTGCTCGTCGAGGACCCGGTCGCCGGCGTCCCCGTAGTACCCGACGGCGGACCCGACGACGAACGCCTGCGGCGGCTGCGCGAGCGCGGCGAGCGCCCGGGCCATGGTGTCGGTGCCGAGGATCCGGCTGTCGCGGATCTCCTTCTTGTACGCGGCCGTCCAGCGCTGGTCCCCGACCCCGGCGCCGGCCAGGTGCACGACGGCCCCGCACCCGGCCAGGGCGTCGCGGTCGACGTACCCCCGCCCGGGGTCCCACCGCGCCTCGTCCGCCGCGGCGGGCGGCCGCCGCACGAACCGCACCACTTCGTGCCCGTCCGCCCGGAGGGACCGTACGAGTGCACTGCCGAGGAGGCCGGTGGAGCCGGTGACTGCGATGCGCATGCCCCTATCCTGCCGGGGCCGGGCGGTCTCGGGTGCGGCGCCGCTGCCGCGCGCCTCGCCGGCGGGGCCGCGGTGTTCCGGGTGCGGCGCCGCTGCCGGGGCTTCGCCCCGGACCCCGTTCGCCTCAAACGCCGGCGGGGCTGGGGGGTGCCATTGCGCGGGGCCGGAGCGGGTCTTGGGGTGGGGGGAGTGGGGGCGCGCAGGGGCGTCCCCGCAGGACGAGCGCGCAACCACCCTTCCCTGACGCAGCGGGCCTTGGTGCGCGAGCCGAGGAGACGTCCCGGAGGGACCCCACGGACCGCCTCAGCGGACAAGGCCCCGACCGGGGGCGCCACCCCAGCCCGCCGGCGATTGAGGCGCGGGGGCGCGGGGGCGGAGCCCCCGGAGCGGCGCCGCACGCGGCATGTCCAGCCCCGCCGGCGATTGAGGCGCGGGGGACCGGGCCGCGTCAGGTGGTGCCGAGCCAGGTGCCCACCGCGTAGGTGACGGCCATGGCCAGCGCACCCCCGACCACGTTCCGCCCCACCGCGCGGAGCGCAGGCGCTCCGCCCAGCCGAGCACTGATCACCCCGCACAGCGTGAGCGCCCCCAGCACCGCCCCCACAGTCACCGGCACCCGCTCCGACGGCCCCGGCAGCACGATCGCCAGCAGCGGCAGCAGCGCCCCCACCGTGAAGGCCACCAGGCTGGCCAGCGCCGCGTGCCACGGATTGGCCAGCTCGTCGGGGTTGATCCCCAGCTCCACCCGGGCGTGAGCCCGCAACGCGTCGCGCTCCGTCAGCTGCTCGGCCGCCTCCCGCGCCAGCTCCCGGCTCAGCCCGCGCCCCATCAGCAGCTCGGTGAGTTCGTCCAGCTCGGCCTCCGGCTCCTCGGCCAGCTCCCGCCGCTCCAGGTCCAGCGCCGCCCGCTCCGAATCCCGCTGGGAGCTGACCGACACGTACTCCCCCGCCGCCATCGACAGCGATCCCGCCAGCAGCCCGGCGACGCCCGCCGCCAGGATCGCCGAGCGCGAGGTGGTGGCCCCGGCCACGCCGACCACCAGGCCGGCCGTGGAGATGATCCCGTCGTTCGCGCCGAGCACCCCCGCCCGCAGCCAGTTCAGCCGCGTGCTGATCTCCCCGCTCGGCGTCCCGCCGCCCCGGCCGCCCCCGCCGCCCCCGTGGGCCTCCAGGTGCACCCGGGTGGGGGTCCTCGGGGCCTCGCCCGAGCCTTCGTTTCCCGTCACGCCACCACTGTCGTGGCACCGGCCGTACGGGGCCACCCGGCAGACCGGTCCGGGGTGCGCGGGCCCGGCCGCCGTACCAGGGTGGAGGGGTGAGACGCGGACGCGCGGAGCCGGGCTGGCTGCGCGGGGAGCCGCCGCCGCGCTGGGCCCGGTTCGCGCCCGCGGTGGCCCTCGTGGGGCTGGTCCTCGCCCAGCGGGTCACGCCGGGCGATGTGGAGCTCGGCTACTTCCTCGCCGGGCTGCCGCCGGTGGCCGCCTTCGCGTACGGGGCGGCCGGGACCGCCTTCTTCGCCGCCGTCGTGCTCCTGCTGCTGGGCGTGCCCGCCCTCGGCATCGCGCACGCCCGGGGTACGGACCTGGCCACGGTGGCGACCGTGGGACTGCTGAGCGTGGTGATCGCCTGGGTCCGGCGGCGCCGCGACGCGCAGCTGGTCAGCGTACGGACCGTCGCGGAGGCGGCGCAGCTGGCGGTCCTGCCCCCGGTGCCGGAACGGGTGGGTCCGGTGGCCTGTTCTGGCCTCTACCGGGCGGCCCAGCGCGGCACCCTGGTCGGCGGGGACCTGTACGACGTACGGGCGGGGCCCTACGGGGTGCGGGCGCTGGTCGGGGACGTGCAGGGGCACGGCCTGGCGGCGGTCGGCACGGTGGCGGCGCTGCTCGGGGCCTTCCGCGAGGGGGTGCTCGACGACGCGGAACTGTCGGCGGTCGCGGCCCGGCTCGACCGGCGGCTGACGGCGGACGCGGCCGCCGGGGCCGTGGAGCACCCCGAACTGTTCGCGACGGCGGTGCTGCTGGAGTTCCCGCCCGGGCTGGACCTCGTACGGATCCTGTCGTGCGGGCACCCGCCCGGTCTGCTGCTGCGCGGGCCACGGGTCGAGGAGGTGGCCGTGGAGCCGGGGCCTCCGCTGGGTCTGGGGCTCGCGGGGACACTGCCCCCGGCGGTGGCGGAGCTGCCGGTGCGGGCCGGGGACCGCTTCCTGCTGCACACGGACGGGGTGACGGAGGCCCGGGACGCGACGGGGCACTTCTACCCGCTGGCCGCGCGGGTCCCCGTACTGGCGAGGGACCCGGCGGGCCTGGCCCAGGCGGTGTGGCGGGACCTCGCGGCCTTCACGGACGGCGGTCCGCGCGACGACGTGGCCCTGCTGCTGCTCCGCCTGGACGGGTGACCACTCCGCGCCCGATCGGCACGGAGTGGCGCGGATGACCGGCTGTCACGACTCCTGGATGAACGCGCGCACCATCTTGCAGGTGACGTTGGACGGCCGGTGGATGCCCGTCCGGACGGCCATCGTGCGGATCTTCCTGTTGGTGGCGCGCCGGGCGTCATACGTCCCCGAGTCGAGCAGGGATATCGCCAGGCGCATCGCCTTCAGACGGCGGTTGTGGCTCTCGTACCACTCGCGGGGCAGACCCGCCGGCAGCGGCTTCTTCTTGACGTGCTGGATGGTGGTGGCAGTGGCCATCTACAGCCTCCCAAACGGTAGTTGGCTTCCTGTCGTTCTCCTTCGATTTTACCGGGGACCACTGACAGAAGCCCCTGGCCAGACCTGCACAGGACGGCCTCGGGACAGCCCTGGATAGGCTGGGCACCATGGAGATCTGGATCAACCCCGCCTGTTCGAAGTGCCGCAGCGCGCTGACCCTGCTGGACGCGGAGGGCGCCGACTACACCGTGCGCCGGTACCTGGAGGACGTGCCCTCCGAGGAGGAGATCCGCGAGGTGCTCGGCCGCCTCGGGCTGGAGCCGTGGGACATCACGCGCACCTCGGACCCGCTGGCGAAGGAGACCGGCGTGCGGGAGCTGCCGCGCGAGGAGACCGACGAGGCGCGCGGCCGCTGGATCGCCCACCTGGCCGCGCACCCGAAGCTGATCCAGCGCCCGATCATCACCGCCGAGGACGGCACGGCCGTGGTCGCCCGCTCCGAGGAGGCCGTACGGGACGCCCTGTCCCGCAACGGCTAGACCGGCTAGACCGGCTAGACGGCATCACACGCGTCTCAGGCCCAGGCCTTGCCGTACGGGCTGCGCATCGTAAGGAAGCGGAGCTCCAGGTCGCGGGTCAGGTAGTCCATCCGGCGCTCCCAGAAGTCGCGGAGGTGCGGCAGCGCGAGGTGGGCGTCGAGGTCGGCCTGGCTGCGCCACACCTCGTAGAAGACGAAGACCCCGGGCTCTTCGCGGTCCTCGTGGAAGTGGTACTCCAGGCAGCCCGGCTCCTTCCGGGTGGGCGCCACGAAGGAGAGCAGCAACTCCTTGAGCTCTGCGGCGCGTTCGGGCTTGGGACGGGCGGTGCCGACGAGCGTAACGAGCTGGTCCATGCGAACTCTCTCCCCACCTCGGGCCTTTTCAGACCCCTCTAGGTACGACTGCACTCGTACCTGACGGAAGCTAACATCCACCAGAGGTACGATTCAAGCCGTACCTGAGGAGGCCGGCACCATGCCCGACGAAGAAGGGCATCCCGCCCTCGACGAGATCGAACTCGGCAAGGTCCTGTCCGCGCTCGCGGACCCGCTCCGCCGCCGGGTGGTGCGCGAGCTGTCCGTCGCACCGGACGGCACGGCGCGCACCTGCAGTTCCTTCGCCCTGCCCGTCTCGAAGGCGACGGTCACCCACCACTTCCGCACCCTGCGCGAGGCCGGACTGATCCGGCAGGTCGACCGGGGGAACAGCCGCATGGCACGCCTGCGCCGCTCCGACATCGAGTCCCGCTTCCCGGGGCTGCTCGCCATCCTGGCCGCCGAAACCGAAGGGCCCGAACCGCACAATTCGGATCATGGAAAAGCGCCCGGCCGGGGTCGCTCGGCATACTCGGCCTCATGACTCTCGAAACGCCCCGTGAAGCGCTGACCGTACCCGCCGCCCCCGACACCGCCGCCTGTGCCGCCGCCCTCGAAGTCGCCACCGCCTACTGCACCCCGGCCCTGCTGAACCACTCGGTGCGGTCCTACGTGTGGGCCTCCGCGTACGCCGCGGACCGGGGCATCGAGCACGACGCCGAGCTGCTGTACGTGGCCGCGCTGCTCCACGACATCGGCCTGGTCCCGGAGTTCGACAGCCACACCGTCGCCTTCGACGAGGCCGGCGGGCACGTGGCCTGGGTGTTCGGCGCCGGGGCGGGGTGGCCGGTGGAGCGCCGGCAGCGGCTGTCCGAGGTCATCGTGCGGCACATGTGGGACGCGGTGGACGTACGGGAGGACCCGGAGGGCCACCTGCTGGAGCGGGCCACCGGCGTGGACATCTCGGGGCGGAACGCGGACGACTTCACCGCCGGGTTCCGGGCGGAGGTCCTGGCCCGGTACCCGCGCGAGGGCCTCGCGGACGAGTTCCTGGCCTGCTTCCGCGACCAGGCCGCGCGCAAGCCGCAGAGTTCCCCGGCGGCGGCCGTACGCGGCGGTCTCGCCGAACGCGTCCTGTCGAAGTCGCACCCGCTGGAAGGCTGAACGGTGGGCAGGTCGGCGTCCGCCGCTCGCAACGGCACGCACCCCACCGACGCCCGGGCCCTGATCTGCCCGCTGGACGACGCGGCGCGCGACGACGCGGCGCGCGCCGTCCACCGCTTGCTCACGTCCGCGCTCACGTCCGCGCCGCTCACGTCCGCGCTCACGTCCGCGCCGCTCACGTCCGCGCTCACGTCCGCGCCGCTCACGTCCGCGCTCACGTCCGCGCCGCTCACGCCCTACGCGGCGGAGCCGCGGGCGTGAGCGCCGGAGCCGGTGCTGATCTGCATCTGGAGCTCTCCCCCGATGGCGCCCGGCGGACCGCCCTGGCCAACGCCCTGCGTGACGCCGTGCGCAGCGGCCGGCTGGTGGGCGGGACCCGGCTGCCGCCCTACCGGGCACTGGCAGCCGACCTCGGGCTGGCCCGCAACGCCGTCGCCGACGCGTACGCGGAGCTGGTCGCCGAGGGCTGGTTCACCGCCCGTCAGGGTTCCGGAACCCGGGTCGCCGAAGGCGTGACGGCCGCGGCCGCGCCGCCCGTCACCGCCGGGCCCACCCCCGAAGGTCCCCGCTACGACCTGCTCCAGGGCAAGCCCGACCCGGCCTCCTTCCCGCGGGGCGCCTGGGCCGCCAGCGCACGCCGGGCCCTCGCCCAGGCGCCGACCGAGGCGTTCGGGCCCGGCGATCCGCGGGGCCGCCCGGAGCTGCGGCGGGCCCTGGCGGGCTATCTGTCCCGGGCAAGGGGCGTGCGTACCGGCCCGGAGAACATCGTGGTGTGCTCCGGCTTCGCCAACGGCCTGCGCCTGCTCGCCTCGATCCGGCCCCGGGACTGGGCCGTCGAGGCGTACGGACTGCCCTTTCACCACGGCATCCTGGACGCCGCCGGGGTCCGCCCGCACCCCGTCGCCGTCGACGAGGACGGCGCCCGGACCGACGAGGTCCCGGGCCGGGCACGCACTGTGCTCCTCACCCCGGCGCACCAGTTCCCGACCGGCGGCCGGCTGCTGCCGGCGCGGCGGGCCACCGCCGTGGAGTGGGCGCGTACCACCGGCGGGCTGATCGTCGAGGACGACTACGACGGCGAGTTCCGCTACGACCGCAAGCCGGTGGACCCTACACCCTGGCAACTTGGAATGTGCCCAGTTCAGGGCACTAGCAAGCCCCGCCCATGCGCCGGAGGGAGACGCACGAACGGGGGCTTCCTGGGGGCCGTTGGCGGTGCCCCCGTCCCCACACCCGGTCAGACCCGACCGGCCGCGAGGGGTTCGAGTAGGACCACCTGGCAGCCGTTCACGCGGCCATTGCTGGTGTTCCAGCGGATGCCGATTTCCCCGCCCCCATCCTCGGGACGGTTCGGACGCATCCCGGATTCGTGCCATCCCAGGTGCCCGAATCTCAGCCCGCACGTCGCTGACTCATTGACCCACTCGTCATAGCGGCGCGTGCCCGGAATTCCGCGCCGAACGGCCGCAACCTGATGCGGATACAGCTTGACCCACGAGTCACACTGCGCGGGGCGCTCGGTCCTGACACTGACAAGGGGCGTAGGCACGTACGTTCCTTCTCTCGGGTAAGACGATTTCCAGCATTCGCCGTAAGACGTTCACGCCGATTCCGAGCTGTGCGGATATTTCGACGTAGGTCTCACCGTTGGCCAGCCGCTTTCTGAGCTTGTCTTCATGGGCCGCTATGTAGTCGCGGTTTTCCTTCATCTCCCGCGCGCTGAGTCTGGCCACGGGCTATTCCTGCCCCGTGTGCCTGCCATCGTGGCCGCGCGGCATGTAGCAGCCGTAGCAGACGTAGTCCCGGGGGTGGCTGCATTTGCTATGGCCGCAGCGCGGCATCCCTCGGACCGCAACAGGTGTGTCCTCACCCCATACGGCCCACAGCACTCCGCGCCCGTGTTCGTGGTCGCTCGACGAAGCGAAGTGGCCCATGTGGTTTCCCGTGTGGTCGGCCCACAGGTCGCACATGGTGGGCGCCTCCCAAGGGAGTTCGTCAATCTCCGAGTCGAGAAGCAGCCGGATGGTGGCCTTAATGTCCTCCGGAACGTCCACGCTCTGGAGGCAGCTTTCTCCCACGTCCTCAACGGCCCGAGTTGCGCGGTGCTCGCGCGAGGAATTCGACGGCTGTTCCACAGCGCCACTCTTCGGCCAGTACGCGTCAGCCGGAATGGTGGTCAGCTTTGGCCGGTCGCTGTGCACTGGCCATCTCCCTTTCGGCGGCTTCGATGGCTGCTTGTACGAGCTGGGGTGCGGCATCTCTTATAGCGCGCAGCCATATGCGGGCCTCGCGGTCAGCGAGGATTTCTGCAAGTCCCGCATCGAGTAGCGTCCGCTCCTCCGTAGTGAAGGACTCCCGAATTTCGTTCACGCTCTCTCCCTCGCTGCATGGACCTCTTCCGGCTTTGCCGGGCGCAGCGTCTCGGTTTGGGCGTACCACTTCTCTCCGGACCCGATAGGGCGAAGCCGGTAGCCCATGCTTGTGACCCACCCAAGGGAGCGGCCTACGCGGTCCGTGGCAGCGTCGTAGACCGCATCCCCGTTCTCGGGCTCCCACCGGGGTTCGCGCGCTCCCTCGGGCCGGAGCCTGTGAAAGTCCCCGCGCTCTATCGCGTGCCCCAGTTCCCCCAAGGTGTCGCCCTGGATGGCGCGCACGGTCCCGTTCGCCATGAGCCCTCGCCGTCCCGTCCGGTGTCGGTTCGTGGATCGTCCCGCCGACCAGCGAAGCGAAGTAGGGGCATTCCTAGGGGCAAGTGGCCTTCGATCACCCGTTCTTGCCCTGTCTAGTGGCAGCGATAGGGGCAAGATGGGCTCATGGCTATCGGGGCGCTGATCAAGGATCTACGCAAGGCTCGCGGCTGGAGTCAGGGGCGGCTAGCGTCAGCGATCAATGACGCCTTCGGGACGAACCTTGATCGGGAGTACGTGAGCCGCTGGGAGCGTTCCAAGGTGACTCCGGGGACCTACTACCTCCGGTGCCTGTCGGCCGTCCTGGACGTGCCCCTAGCCGCTCTAGAGGGTGAAGTGAAGCGCCGTACGTTCCTGACCGATGCAGCCGGAGCCGCGATAGCGCCCGTGGTCGCCTCAGACCTCTTGAGCGTGGGGTTCGCCGCCCGTCTCCAAGGGGGCCCTTCTGCGGAGTCGTGGGAAGCCAAGCTAGCCACGTACGGCACTGAGTACATGAGTCTCGGCGCTGCCGACATTCAGCGGCGTGTGTCCGGTGAACTCGTTGTGGTCCAACAGCAGTTGGATGAACCCCGGTTGTGGTCGGTGGCCGCTCGTCTGATGACCCTCTACGCCAAGACGTTTCCCGGCTCGGACGGCTCCAAGGCGGTCCAGTGGTACCGCATGGCAGCGGAGGCAGCGGACCAGTCTGGTGACGACGACGCGCGGGTGTGGGTCCGAGGTCGAGCAGCCATTGCACTCGGGTACGAGGGGGCGTCACTCGGCGTCGCTGACGTGCTGGCCGATCAGGCAATGGCGATCAGCGACCGGCCGTCGCTGGGACTTCTGAACGCGATCTACGGGAAGGCGCACACAGCAGCGATCCGGGGCGACGTGGCCACTGCACGGACGCTCATGGAGCAGGGGCGACGCGTGTTCGACAAGGCCGGGTCGTACGAGCAGACCAGTGACTACGCGGTGCCGTGGTGGCGGCTCAACGTCTTCATCTCGTTGCTCGCTGCCCGCCTAGGAGACGAGACCACGGCGGTAGCCGCCCAGGACGCAGCACGGCGCGAGCTGCCCGCATCGCTACCTAGGTTCGCGACGCACCTTGAGATGCACCGGGGGCTCATGCTCGCCCGGTCCGGCGACGTGTCCGGCGGGGTGGCCTACGCACGGGCAGCCCTCGACGCGCTACCCCCAGAAAAGCACTCACTGACCCTCCGGCTTCTCATGGCGGAGGTAGAGCAGTCCTGACCGTACGTAGCCAGGGTTTTCGCCGGCTGCACCTCGCGGAATTTGGACATTGCGGCACCAGTCACCCCACCCGTGCCGACCGGCGGTGACGCGCGGTGACGGAACACAGAAAGCCCCCGACAACCACCCAGCGCGGGCAGCCATCGGGGGCAGGGTCAGAAATGACGGGGGCAGCAGCCAACCGCGAACAGGTCCAACGCGCTTGGCGTCGTGCCGAGTTCGAGCCGGTACAGCGTGGCGAGCACGGGCCACAAGGGGTGGCGCTCCGGGGTGTCGTGCTCAGCCAACTCGCAGCAGAGTTCCTGGAGTTCGTCACTGGCCATTGCGGTACGCGTCCAGAGCGGCGACAGCAGCCGCGCGGGCAGCGTCGATGGGGTCGGCCGAAGCGGCAGGGTCTGCCGTCTTCTCGTGTGCCGACAGGGCCGTGTCAAGCTGCCCCAGGAAGCGCAAGAGCGGGTGGGCCACGGGCACGCCGGACGAGCCGGGGACCGTGACACCCTCAGCGACGATCTGAGCGGCCATGGCATCCCAGACGGCCCGGAGTGCCGGGTATCGCTCCGTGTCCCCTGAGGCGGGCTCAGGGCGGATCTTGGATGCCGTCGCAGTCGCCTTGCGGGCGCGCGCTGCCGCCTTGCGGTGAGCCTCGCTGCAATACCGGGTGCGTCGGTCGGCATCGGCGGGAATCGGCGCATCACACGGAACGTGTGAACACCTTCGTCTCATGGTTCCCCCTCTTGAGTTAGCGGACAGTCCGGAAATGCTTGTCCGGGACGGACGCGAAAAAGGAGCTGGGACCGGGATCGCTGAGCGGCAATGCGGCGAACTTTCGACCCGCGTACGCCCTATGCCAGCGACACTCAGCGCGAGCCCACGCGCTCATTCGCTTGATGATGAGTCATCAGCAGGACGGCAACGCTCGCATTCAATGACCCATGAATCCGCGCGCTCATCGAGTCGCGCCGACTGGGGCAACCGATCCTTGAGCCTGTACCCAAAGCGCTGACACGACCGGCAGCGAGCCGGAACCCATTGCCTGTCATCTCCGCTGGGCACTGCCCGACCATCAGGCCGCATCCACGCCGGACGCATCCACGATGGCCAATCGCTCAACTCCTCAGCAGTGCCAGGAATCTCACGCACCCTGAATGCGATGACCGGGCGACCGTCACTGAGTTTGTGGGCAGCCACCCGCTTCCGCCCCCACCCCTTTTCGGTGAGGTACCCCCCTACGTCAGCAGGGCACTCCACACACATACCCGCCCCCAGGGGTGCACCATCAATGCGCACCCCTGAGAGCAATTCCACGAACACGGTTAGACGCGCTCAGCGAGATCAGCGCCAAGCAGCCAATCCGCCTCAGACTGCGGAACGTCGTACGTCTCGCCGTTCTGGAGAACGTGAGACGGAATGCCGCCATCAGTCGGGCCGTAGCTCATGTAACCAGTCATGCGAACGGTCACGGTCGGTTCATCAGTGTTGAAGAAAGACATGGGTTGAACTCCTCTTAGGCGGAAACGGTGATCTTGCAGACGGCAGCGGCATTCGGGACAGCGATAGCAGCACGAGCGATAGCGCGCACTGCCGTACCGTCCTTGAGGAAACCGAACTGATCACTGATCTCAAATCCGGCATCCTTCCGCCATACTGCGAAAATCTGATCCGCTTCGTAGGTCAGAATTTCGGCATCCGGCAGGAACGGCGACAGCCACACGGGCACGCCAAGAATGGAACGCTGAATGCCAGTGGTCGGGGAACCGGCCGACTCGCTCAGAAGCGGCTTAAGCGATCCAGTTGCCTCACGAAGCGCCATGAGACCGGCCCACGTCTTCGGAGTCATCACGATGGCCGTAGCCTTCGCGTTCACCGATTCCAGCTTCCCAAATGCCGTGACGAACGGGTCAAGGTCCTTGAGTCCGCCCGTGACCGCGTGAGTCTGAATGCCAGCCGTCTTGGAAATGCCGACGAACCCCTTACCCGTGCCGGTACCAATAAGCGCCTCACGGTCGAAGCCCAGCGCCACCGACCGCATAAGCGACTTCGCAACCGGATTCAGGAACGAAGAACCGCCATCCTGCACAAGCTCATTGGCGAGCATGTCAGCGGCAGCGATCTTCTTCGGCGTGACCTTGAGCGGGTCAGCGCCAAATCCGCCGGTCGGCAGGTCGTCAAGCTCACCCACGAATCCGGCCGTGAAGTCGGAACGGATAACCGGGAACGAGTAGGTTTCAGCGTTCGTCTGAACCCGGTTGACGCCGGATGCCATGACGACCGACTGAGGGGCCAGGAGGTCAACGAACTGCTTGGCCGTCTGCTCCGGGCTGAACGCCTTACCCGTACCCGTGGTGGTGATTCCACGCACAGCCTGAATGGAACGGCTCATCAGATCGCCCGGCGTCACCGCAGCGCTCTCACGGGCCGGGAAAAGGCTGCGCGTAGTGCCCATCTCCTGAAGTGGAGACCTGACGCTGATCGCCATTTCCTCAGCGGCAGACGCCGCAATGTGGCGCTTGGCGTTGTCGTCGTGCTCCTTGATCTGGTCGAGTAGCTTGCCCTCCTCCTTCTGCTCATTGGGAGTGAGCTTGCGGTTCCGCGCTCCGTCCGTAAGTTCACGTAGCTTGTGCGATGCGGCATCCCGCTTCTCAAGGGAGGCGCGTGCTATCTCGGCATGACTCATCTAAGGCCCCTTGCTGATCATCTTGAAGGCAACAGAAAGGCCCGGACCGCGAAATTTTGGGGGCCCGAGCCGGCCAGGTGCTGAGATCGAATCTCGAAAGCCCCTTCAAAGGGATTAGTAAATGTCTACGCGGCCTTAGAGGCGGCGCGGTTCTTCGCGGCCCAATCGCGCTTTCGCTGTCGGTTGCGCTCCGCCCGGCATTCGTCCGAGCACATCAGCGGCCACCGGCGCTTCTGCCCTTCCGGGCGCTTCTGCTCATACGCCTTTCCGCACACTTCGCATTCGCCCGTGAACACCTTCACGCCGTCCACCACGCGGATAGTGCCGCCCTTCGTCGCCCAGGACATGGGGCGAGCCTCACGGCGACGAATGATCAGACGAGCCCGCAGCACGTCATCACGCAGCGCGGGCGGGAACTCCCACAGGGGCCGGAACGGGTCGGCTATCAGCCGGTATCCACCACGGGCGAACCCAGCGCGCACGTCCACGGGGCCGCTCACACCCTGCATTGAGCGGGCGGTGTCCCACTCCATGAACGCCCGGACAAGCTCCGGGTCCTTGTGCTCAGTCAGTTCGTCGGGGGTATCAAGGAGCGCGTCAATCTCGTTCTCAGTCACGCCAGTTGGGTTGTAGTACATGGTGTGTCTCCAGTCTCAGGGCATAGAAAAGCCCCGGTTCGGTGAAGCCGGGGCAACAGCGCACGTGAGGTATTGGTCAGCGGGGCAGGCGCACGCGGAATCCCCATGGGCCACGCGCACCCATCGGGCCGAATCGGCCATCTCCTCCAAAGAGTTCACGGGCCAGCACGAGAAGGGCGCGTTCACCAATCGCAGCGTGCGGGCAATCGCGCCGGAAAGCGGCTATCAGGTCACGCCGGGAAACGAAGTCACCCGCCGACGGTTCGCATAGCTTCAGCCAGCGTTCAGGCGTCATTGCGGACTCACGGCGGAACATTGGCGCCCCGGACAGGATCTCTTTCAGGTCCCGGACGTTCGGACCGGAAGCGTGCCGGACGGCAACGGCCATCCCCTTCCAGGAGAGTGCCCGCGTTCCCAGCGCACCCCAACGATCAGGCAGGGCGGATTCCGGCACATAAATTCCCTCCGGGCCCGTATCCCCGGCGTACTCCGCAAGCCCGGAAAGCATGTCCGCGATACGGACCCGCCACAGAGCCGGGTCAAGCGGCGCGTACGGGGCTTCCCCTTCAACCCAGCACCGGGAAGCCGGACACCACAAGGCGGGAGCGTGCGAGACGTAGTGAGCGGCCCGGATGATGGCCTCCGACCATTCGCCAACCGTTGCCGCCTTCAACACGTGTCCACTCATGAATCATCCTCTCTAGTGTGCGCTCACTCGCTGTCGAGCAAGTCACGGACAAGCAACACTCAAGAGCTGTGCAAGAAACACACATCTCTCTCTCACGCTGTAAGCAGGGGTTTTGCAAGCTGTGCAAGATACGTAGGTGACTCACTGCCCCTTACGGAAACGACAACCGGGAAAGTGAGCGTCATTCACCACTCGTCACCACTGGAGCCCAGCGGCTTCCTGCGGGCACGAAGGAGCCCCGCCGGTCGGCCGGGGACCAACGGGGCCAGTTCGGGGCTCAGACGGCCGCCTACGCGGCCAGCGCCATGTCTGCCGACTCCTCCGCCTCTTCGCCTTCCGGCGTGGCCCACTCGATGCCGCAGCGGGTTTTGCCGTTGAACCTCACGCCCTGGCCGGGTGCCTTCGTCACGGTCACGTGGTCGATGCCCAGTCCGAGAAGGTCACGCTTGAGCGCAGCGTCCGCCGCTTCCCACGCTTCGCGGAGCAACCCGTTCATGAGGAAGCTGATATCCACCGGTCCGCCGGAGAGTTCGTTGACGCGCTCCTCTGCTGCCGTCAGGCGCTCCTCAGCCTTCGTCTTCGCGGGAATTCGGGACTTCGCGGAACGCCCCGAATAGAAGCCTGCCTGATCGTCTGCGTGGAACTTGTCCAACCCGTCTTGTGCGGCCTTGAGTTCCGCCCCCGCTTCTCGGATCTCCGCCGACTCCTGGGGGCGGGTGAGTGCCTGCCAGCGCTGGGCAGCCGCAATCATCAGCGGGTCGTCAACATCGGAATTCTCCATACGAGCAATCCAGCGATCCACGATGTACGGCTCAAGGGCGTCACGCCAGACCGAAGCCGGGGCAGCACACGCACCGCCATTCGCACGCATCTGACAGTTGTAGGACTTGCCGCTGAGGGTCATGGCATAGCCACACTCGGCACACCGGAGCTTGCCGGTAAGCAAGTGCGCCGCCCGCCCCACGCGCGGAGTGTTGTCAACGATCTGATGCCCGCTGAGAACGCGCCGGGCACGCTCAGCCGTCTTCGCCGCAATCATCGACTTCAACACACCCGGCTCAACACAGCGGACGCGCTCCCCAGCGTCGTTGAAGTAGTGTGTCGGGGCCTTGTGGGACTTCCCGCCGGGCGAGACCGTAAGCCACCCCTCGTAAACCGGGTGAATGACGATCGCCCGGATACTGTCCGCGCGCCAACTCTTGCCTGTCGCGGACTTGATCCCTTCCTCATTGAACTTCCGGGCCAGTGCACGCGACGACGTGCCGCCCGCTATCTCCTTGAAGATCCGGGCCACGATGGCCCACGGGGAATAGTCCTTGCCCCGGACCTTCACTCGGTTCGGAGAAAGCTTCCGTGTGTCCTTGTCGGCAGCCAGACCAAACGGGGCACGGGCCAGCCAACGCCCCTCGTTCCGCTGACGCGTCTTCGTGCTGCGGACGTTGTACGAAAGCCGCTGCGAGTATTCGCGGGCATTCTCCGCCCGGTCGATAATCCAACGCCGGTCGCGCTCATCCATCGAGTCAAGACGCTCGTAATCGAAGATGACCCGAGCCTTGCCCAGAATCGGGACGACCGCCTCAGCACCCTTACGGCTGAACCGGTCCAGCGCGTACACCCACAGCGCGGGAACCTCACCGTTCAGCACAGCGCCCATGGCCGCGTCGTACTTGGGGCGCTGCACGTCCGACCACGCCGACAGGTTCTCTTTCCAGACCTTGCGGACCCGGTACCCGTTCTCATCCGCCCAGTGCCGCCCGCGCTCCTCCTGAGCCCGCAGCGAGAGGGCCCGCTCACCCTCCCGGACGATCTTCGACTTCCTGAGCAACAGGTCCACCTCTGGCCTGTCGTCTGCCTTGCCCGCCGAGCGAGCCACCCCCGCGCGTGATGATGCCTCCATACCTCCCTTCAAGGGTGTCGGTTGCCTGCCCGCGCTCTTACCCGTGGTCGTCTTCACTCCCGCCCTAGAGCGGGACGGTTGCCCGCCCGTCCGGGCCTCAGTAGTCGGATGCACCTCTTCCCTTGGGGGCAAGAGATTCCCCGAACCCGTGACCTTCGCTGCCGACGCCATGCCGAACCCCTCGTGACCTGCGGGTTCGGCCCGCTACCGAGTAGTTCCCAGAGTGTTGGACCTACTCCGGTCGGCGCCGTGCAGGGCCTGGCCCCCGAACACGTGGTGTACGCAGGCTCGCTCAGCAAGAGCCTGTCGCCGGCGCTGCGCCTCGGCTGGCTGGTGCTGCCGGAGCAGTTGGTCGGTGCCGTCCTGGCGGCGAAGGGGCTCCGCGAGTCCTGGGCGAGCGCGCTCGACCAGCTGGCGCTGGCCGACTTCATCGAGTGCGGCGGCTACGACCGGCACGTCCGCCGGATGCGGCGCCGCTACCGCGACCGCCGCGACCAGCTGGTCTCCGTACTGGCGGCGCGCGCCCCGGGGGTGCGGGTGACGGGCATCTCGGCCGGCCTCCACGCGGTCGTGGAACTCCCCGCAGGTTACGAAGCCCCGGCCCTGCGAGCGGCCCACGCGGCGGGCCTGGCCCTGGACGGCCTCTCCTCCTACCACCACCCCACCGCGGCGGGACCACCCCGCGAGGGCCTGGTCGTGGGCTACGCGGCACCCCCGAACGCGGCGTTCGGGGTGGGGGTGGGGGTGCTGGGGGAGGTGGTGCGGGGGGTGGTGGGGGCGAGAAGGTGATGGGGGCTTCGGGGGTCGGTAGCCGAGTGGAGGGCATCAGAGAAGGTTTGGGGGTTTCCCGTCAGTCTCATCGTCCTTCCGCGTCGGCCCGGCCTGTCAAGGGCGCTCCTTCGTCGCGTCGCTTCGCGATGGCCTACGGCCACCCTTGACAGACCGGCCCGCCACGGAAAAACGAAGACCGACGGGAACCCCCCAAAAGAACGGTCCACGGGTCCCACGCATCCACACGAGCAGCGCCAGAGACCCAATCCC